>CABQCN010000210.1 GCA_902462635.1 uncultured Oscillospiraceae bacterium | reverse complement strand
ATCTCCAGGGCGTAGACGCGTTTGACTATTTCCTGTCGTGTGGTACAATTACGGAGAACGACGTCAATACCGTGATTACTGATTTATTAAGCGGAGACATGGCCGTTTCCGTGATCGAAAGGTTGGACTGATCAAAATGAATTTATTCGCCGGTGCGGCTGCGAAATTAGCGAGCGGCTGGGTGGAATTCCCGAATCTGTTCGGAGACAAGGGAATCCGCATTCCTATAAACGACACTGCGTTTAAGATTGGATCCTTTGAGGTAAAATGGTATGGGATCCTCATTTGCGCCGCGGTGATTCTCTGCATTTCCCTGGCCCTGCGCGCCTGTGAGAAGCACGGAATTAAACAAGACGACTTGCTCGATTATATCTTATTCGCGATCCCTGCCGCGATCATCGGCGCGCGCGCGTTTTATGTAATCTTCAATTTCGATAATTATAAAGACAACTGGAAATCGATCTTCGACTACTGGGAAGGGGGACTCGCAGTTTACGGCGGCGTAATCGCCGCGCTGCTTGCGGCGTTTTTTGTGGCGCGGCATAAGAAACAGTCTTTCTTAAAAATCGCGGGCTTCGCGGCGCCGTACATCATTCTCGGACAAGCGATCGGCAGATGGGGCAACTTTTTCAACCAGGAAGCATTCGGCGGACCGACAAAAATGCCGTGGGGGATGACGGGCAATGAAATTTCCGAGTTCGTTGCCTCCCAAACCAGGGCCGGCGTACCCGGTTATGAACTGGGATCTCTGGTGCATCCGACTTTTTTCTATGAATCTCTGTGGTGCCTGCTCGTTTTTATATTCCTGATGATTTATCGCAGAAAATGGGAGAAGACGGAAGGGGAAGGTCTTTGCCTCTATATGATATTATACGGCGCGGAAAGAGTGATCGTGGAAGGATTGCGTACGGACAGCCTTTACATAGGCCATACGAGTATCCGGATCTCACAGCTGCTTTCCGGGATTCTGATCGTCGCCGGAATCGCGCTGTTCCTCGACGTCAGGCGAAGGTGGAAGAATGCGCAGTATGAAGGCACAGACACGATAAGCGATCCATCGGGCGGTCTGGAAGCCGTCGTTGCAAAAATGGAGAATGAAAGCGGAAATTCCGCGGCAGAATCCGGAGAACCGGAATCTTCTGCGGATCAGACGAACGACACAGATGATGAAAAACAGTGAATCCCAGCGGGGCGGCCTTTACATGAGGCGCCCCTATATGCAGATCGAACAGAACGGAAAGCTCGATTATATCGCAAAATTCGATTATTTCCTGATGGGAACGGTTTTGCTGATTTCGCTGATCGGACTGATCTTTTTAGAGAGCGCGATGAGCAACATGTACCAGGACGGCGGCAAAAGCGCCATGATGGTACAGATTGTGGGCCTTGTCGCCGGCGCCGTCATCGCGGCCGCACTCTCCTTTACGGATTATTACTTATTCCGGCTGTTCAGCTGGCCGTTTTATGCGGTGAACATCCTATTGATGCTGTCGGTATTCACGCCCTTAGGAATCGACCAATACGGCAGCCGCGCATGGATCAACCTATATGTTACGACATATCAGCCATCCGAACTCATGAAGCTGGCGATGGTCCTCGTTATCGCGCAGCAGATTGAATATATCGAACGGGAAGGCGGTCTGAGCTTTAAAAGGGCGGCAATCATTCTGGGTTCTTTCCTGCTTCCGCTCGGCCTTGTATTTTTACAGAAAGACATCGGTCAGGCGATGGTATTTATATTCGTATTTTTGGTAACACTGTTTATCGGCGGCATGAATAAATGGTTCCTGCTTTCCGTAATTGGCGCGGGGACGCTCGCGCTGCCCTTTATCTGGAAATTCGGCATGAACGACGCCAGAAGAGGCCGGCTTCTTTCTTTTATCGATCCTGAAAAATATCTCGACTATTCTTATCAGCTGCGGCGCACCGTGATGGCGATCGGTTCCGGACAGGTGACGGGGGAAGGGATCGGAGAAGGTACCATGAATAACGGGAAAATGATTCCGGTGAAAATGTCGGACTCCATTTTCGCGGTAATCGGGGAAGAAGCAGGCTTTATCGGCTGCGTGGCGGTAATTTTATTAATGACCGTTTTGCTTGCGCGGATGGTTTATATCTCCTCCAAAGCGCGGGAAACGTTCGGAAAATGTGTGGCGGCCGGCATTTTTGCGATGTTTGCATTCAATATATTTGAAAATATCGGTATGAATATCGGGATCATGCCGATCACCGGCCTTCCGCTCCCGTTTATCAGCAAAGGCGGCAGTTCGATGGTTACGAATTATATGGCAATCGGCGTCTTGCTCAGCATCTCATTAAGGAAACAAAATGGATTTTTCACGGACTAGAAAAATATTGATTCTTATATTTAAAATTCTCTGCATCGCATTTGCGGCGCTTTGCCTGGTGTGCGGTTTCATTCCGCTGGCCTTTTACGGACATGTCAATCCCGGAAATCTTGCGCTGCTCTGCTATGGCGTTCTTTTAATCGCCGTCGTTTTTATCCGGGGAAACCGGAACAGTGAAAAAAGAACGCTGAAATTGATTTATTGGGCGCGTATGGTGCTTTCCGGAATTCTGGCGGCGTGTTTTGCGATCGGCGTACTGATTTCCTGCTTTATGGTAAAATACGCGTTTTTTCATGAACCGCCTGCAGCCGATACGGACGGCTCCGCCGGTACCGTCGTGGTACTCGGCTGCCAGATTTACGGAGAAACGCCTTCCGTCTCTCTGCGGGGACGATTGGACGCGGCGTACGCGTATCTGACCACACATGAAAACAGCGTGGCGATCATGGCCGGCGGCCAGGGAGACGATGAAATCGTAGCGGAAGCTTACGCAATGAAAAAATATCTCATAGGGCGCGGGATCGCAGAGGACAGGATCTTGATGGAAGACCGTTCGGAAAACACGGATGAAAATATTCGTTTTTCCGGCGAGATTATAAAAGAAAACAATCTTCCGCAGACGATGTATATTATCACGGATGTGTTCCATTCGTACCGCGCCAATTTGTTTGCCGTGAAAAACGGTTATAAAGCGTATAACATCAGTTCTGACTTATACTGGCCCCTGCTCGGCGAATATTGGGTGCGGGATCTGCTGGGCGTGCTGCATATGAAACTTACGCCGAACTGGAATCTGTAACCGTAAAACTCGTAATAAAATTTATATAAATACATTGACGAATTTTTGCCGCGAGGGTATAATACGTTTTGTAAAGGGCAATGCTGTATCAAGATAGAATCCTTTACAAGGAGGCGCCTACGTTGCAGAAAAATTTATATAGTCTCGTGCTGATGGAAGATGTCGTACGCGAGATCGACAAGCTGGCACTGCAGCAAAATACAAATCGTTCTAATTTAATCAATCAGATCCTGGCGGAATATGTTTCCCTGATGACGCCGGAGAAACGGGTCAATCATATTTTCAGAAACATCGAAGCATTGATCAACGAGTGCGGAATGGGGATCGTCCCTTATGTTTCCCCCAATCAGATGACGATGTCGCTCAAAAGCAGTCTGGAATATAAGTATCGGCCTACGATCAAATATGAGGTTGCGCTTTACCGGGTTCCCGACGGCGCTGCCATCGGGGAACTGAACGTTGTATTCAGAACGCAGTCCGCCGCGCTGATCCGCGCGATGACGGAATTCTTCCGGCTGTGGTCGCAGCTGGAAACGATATACAGGAAAGAAGACGGAATCCGGTATGCGCTGTATGAGGGAAAATTCACGCGTACAATACAAGTTCCG
>CABQCN010000209.1 GCA_902462635.1 uncultured Oscillospiraceae bacterium | reverse complement strand
TGAATAATAGTAAAATAATATGGAATGCACGGAATGCCGATTGACAAAAAGAAAATCTTTGTTTAGAATTGTTGCGGTATCTTGAAAAAAGTGATGAATAATAAACAAGAAAGAGCTAAAAATGAGAAGGAAATGGGTTGTTATAATTATGGCGGCGATCATGCTGTGTAATGCTGCTGGCTGCGATGGCGTAAAGGATCCGGCGGAGAAGGAAACCGGCTCTGCCGGAAAAACAACGGGGACGGCAAACCAGCAGCAACAAAAAATTCCGGATAACGAATGGAAAGAGAAACTTGGGGTAGGAGAGCTTCGCGCAGAGGGCGCGGATCCCGGCAGAGAGCGGACGGAAAAAGCGAAAACATTATATGTAAAAGATTTCGGCGCAAAAGGAGACGGTATCAATAATGATGGTTCCCCGATCCGGAAAGCGATTACAGCTTTAAGGAAAACGGATCCGGGAAGCAAGCTCGTATTTGAACCGAACACGACGTATTATGTATCGAGCGGCGATTATGCTCTGATGCTGCAGAATTTGAAAGACGTAACCATCCAGGGAGAAAACACAACGATTCTGGCAAAACCGATCATGGGGCTATGTCTGGTGCAGAATTGCAATAACGTAATTATCAAGGGGATCAACTTCGATTATAAAACGAAGCCGTATGCGATTGCGGAGGTGATCGCGGAGAAAGGAAAGGGCGTTCTCCAGATAAAAACGGACCGTTCGCTGAATATTCGCGGTACTTACAATCAGCCGACGCCGGATTATTTCGGGTTGGTGGACCGCCAGGACAGCAGATATCACGTGGGGATCACGAGCATCAAAGTCTTGGATCCCGATCAGTATCTCTATGAAGTCAGATGCAACGATGTATTTACGGGACGGGAGAACCGCATCAAAATGATGCTGGAGGAGGGCTATAAATTTATCGTTCCGATGCCAAATGTCGGCCAGGCGATCGAACAAGGTTTCACCATCCTCGCAAATAAAGATCTAACGATGATGGATTGCAAGATCTGGAGCGCTGCGAAATTTATGTTTTTTTTAAATGCCAACGACGGTGTCATCAAGTTTCAGAATATACACATTACGCCCTCTCCCGATGAGAAAGATGCGCATATCGTAGGCTGGAGAGACGGTTTCCACTGTAAAGAAAACAGGGCGCAGCTGATCTGGGAGAATTGCAGTGCGGAATATTTATATGACGATATTTTTAATATTTCCGCCTCCATGCTGCAGGTACAGAAAATCGAGGGAGAAACGATCCATTTATACTGGCAGGAAACGGGAAACGCTTATACGCATCTGCGCAAAGGGGATATCGTCAGCTTCTTTGATACGGCTTCCGGGGAACGGATCGGTTCGGGAACCGTGAAACGTGCGGTTGTTTCCGATTCGGTCGTGAAAGTCGTGCTGGAAGAGCCGCTGGAGGGCATCAGAGCGCGGGAATCGTGCAAGGCCGTTGCGGATTCTCTTGCCGCGCCCGGTTCGATCATCCGCAATTGCGATTTCCGCGGGACGCTCCGATTCCGTTCGCCGATTTATATTGCCGACAGCAGGCTGCATGTCACCCGCATGTGGCTCAATGTGGAAGCGCCCTGGGAAGGTCCCGTGACGAATCATGTGTTGTTCAGCAACTGCGAATTCTCTTTTGACAATGATGAGGATGTTTTTATCCACATCGGGAGCGACAATCAGCAATGGAAGAATGCAGAGGACCCGTACCGTGTTAAAGACATCGTATTTTTCCATTGCAGGATCCGGCAGAGCGCCGCTGCAATCGGCGGAGCGGAAACGGCGTATGACGAAGTCCGGTTCCCGGATTGTTCTGAATAACGGTTGACGCCGGCAGCGATTTTCCCCGGAACGGATTTCCGTTCCGGGGCAGTTTATTATAGGGCAATTCCGCCGAAAAAATTTCTTTACTTTTTCTGTTACAATGTATATAATATGAACAAATGTTCGTAAATTTGATTTAATACGAAAGGGCGTTCTGTATGTCGAATATTATCATTCCCCGAAAGCTGGAGACGGAAGATATGCTGGCGCTGATGCAAGAAGACGCAAAGTTTGAGGTCGGCAGTGATCGGGACGCGGAGCGTACGGCGGTTGTGTGTTCTGCAGAAATAAAGGGAAAGCCGGCGCCGCCAAAGGTTCCCAAGCTGTTTCTTGCCAGCGGCTGCATTTTCAATTGCGCCTATTGCGGCTGCCGCTGCAGCAGGGAAGAACGGAGCAACTATTGCAATACACCCGCCGAACTCGCCTGCCTGGCTGTCGGCGAAGCGTACAGGAACGGTCACGGCGTCTTTCTGTCTTCCGCGATTTATAAAAGCGCTGATTATACGCAAGAACTGCTTGCCGAAAGCGCGCGGATCATCCGCGAGGAATACGGGTACAGAGGATACCTGCATACGAAGATCATGCCGGGTGCGGATCCGGAGCTGATTGCGCGTACCGGCCGGTATGCCAGCCGGCTGAGCATCAATATCGAAGTCGTGCACAGCGCGGGGTATCACCGCATCGCAAAACAGAAAAACAAACAGAATATTCTGGCTCCTATGTGGACGATATCCGAACAAATCCGACAGGCGCGGGAAGAAAAGCGGCCGTTTGCCGTCAGCCAGACAACGCAGCTGATGGCGGGAAGCACGCAGGAAGACGACCGCGCTATAATGACGCTCTCACACGCGCTTTATCGGAAATTCCGTTTGAAACGCGTATACTATACGCCGTTTCAATACCGTCACGCTGCGAAAGGATATGAATCGGAGCATCTGTCCTTTCAGCAAACGCCGTATTGGCGGATGGCGCGGCTGTATCAGGCCGACCGTCTGATTCAGCTGTATGGGTTTTCGCCCGACGACGTGACGCCGCAGCAAGATCCGTTTCTGCACCGGGATCTCGACCCGAAAGCCGCATGGGCGCTGCGGCATTTGGAGTTATATCCCGTAGAGGTAAATAAAGCGGATTACGAGATGCTGATCCGGATCCCCGGCATCGGGATCACTTTTGCAAAGCGGATTCTGGAAGCGCGCAGGCACTGCGTCGTCACACACGAACTTTTGCAAAAGATGAAAATTTCTTTAAAACGATGTACGTATTTTATTACCTGCGATGGGAAATACCGAGGGGGAGCATGGCTCGGTTCGCCCGGACTCCGGCAGATTCTGAAGAGCGGTGATACCGCTCAGAAGATTGTGTCAGACCGTTTTCTCTCTTCTTAAGCAGAGAAAAAATACCTTACTGCCGTTCTATGCACCGCAAATAAGAAGGCGCCGGCCGGTGCGCCTTCTTTTATTTTAGTGATATAAACGCGTGCAAAAAAAAGCCTGTTTTGAAGAAACCTTTGAAAAATTTATATTTTATATTGATCTTTCTGTTTGAATCTACTATAATACGTTAGATACAGTGCGTACTGTATCTGAATTTGTATATAAAGGTGGATATTTGTGATCAGAAGTATGACCGGCTTCGGCCGCGGAGAATTGAAAACAGATAATATACAATGTATCGTTGAAATGAAAACCGTAAATCACAGATATTCTGATTTTACGATCAAAATGCCGCGGGAGCTGCTTTCGCTGGAAGACAGGATCCGGACGGAACTGCAGAAATTTATACAGCGGGGCAAAGCGGATGTTTATATCACCTATACCGATTTATCGCAATCCTCCAAAAAAGTAGTGGTCGACGAGGGGACCGCAGGCGCGTATTTTCAGGCGATGCGGGATGCGTCGGAACGGCTCGGATACCGCTATACGCCGGAGATGTCCATGCTTTTTCGGATTCCGGACGCGTTTGTGCAGTGCAGGGAAGAAGCGGATCAGGAAGCAGTCTGGGCAGCGCTGGAACAGCCGCTGCGC
>CABQCN010000208.1 GCA_902462635.1 uncultured Oscillospiraceae bacterium | reverse complement strand
TGCATGTGTTAGGCACGCCGCCAGCGTTCGTCCTGAGCCAGGATCAAACTCTCAGATTAATTATTTCACATGTCTCCATGTCTTTCACTAACCTTCAAAGTATGATTGCTCATTACTTTTCAATGCCATTCCTGGCATTCGCATCTCTCGATGCTCTGGCTTGTTTTTTTAAAACTCAATTTATTAACGAGTTACATGTTGTTATCTCTTATCCATTTTACTGTTATAAGATTTTGTACGCTGTTTACTTTTCTAAGTTCATCCGCTGTCCTCTCACGTTTGTCCCGTTTCGTTGACAGCTCGCCTATTATATCTCGCTTCGCTCCTCTTGTCAACACCTTTTTTTACTTTTTTTTCTCCTTTTTTCTCCGACTTCCTTTCACTTCAAGTTTCTACCATATATTGTTGTTTTCTTTCTTTTTGACTACTATATACACGTCTTCTTCTCCTTTCTTTCAATATCATTTTTCAAACGGGAAGGAAAATATTTTTTATTTTTTCAATAAAATTAAATCGCTTCTGCTTCTTCCGCGTTTTTAGAACAACAGGATATGGAAGACTTGCAAAATTCTGTTAATTGCAATATACTAGGGAAGACTATGTGAGAAGATTTTTATTCTTCCCTGCAATGAATATTACAAAAGAGAATCATTATAATAATATGCGAAGGTGAAACTAAATGAAGGCTCAAAAAATCATATCGATCATCACAATTATCGTCTCTCTTTCCTTAATAGTTTATATGTGCGTCATCATGGGAAAAGATTCGCACGGAAACAATCCGGCGGATCCCACCGCTTCCGGCGCCGTATTGATCAATACGCCCGCACCGGTTACCGGCGGAAACGAGACGGGCGCACCGGCAACGCCGACCGCGCAGACCATCTCCCCGCAGCCTTCCGTAAGCGTATCAGCCGTTCCGGGCGGCAAGACATCCTCCAATCCCAATTACGCCGGCAAAAAGCTCCTTGCCATCACATTCGACGACGGCCCCCACGGAACGTATACCCCCAAGATATTGGATATGCTGAAAGAAAAGGGCGTAAATGTCACGTTCTTTGTGCTGGGCGAGAATCTGCAGTCCGCAGGCCAAAAGGCAATTTTGAAAAGGGAGTCTGACGAGGGTCATGAAATCGCAAGCCATTCCTATAACCATCCGGATTTCAAAGGACTTACGGCAGATCAGATTGCAGAGCAGCTGCAGAAAACCGACAGCGTGATCAATGAGGTTACCGGCAAATCGCCGATCCTCTTCCGCCCTCCTTACGGCTCGTATAATCAGGCGATTTCCCAGCAATCTCAAAAAGCGATCGTGCTTTGGAGCATCGACTCCAGGGACTGGGATCACATCAGCGCCAAAAGTATCAAAAACTACGCGCAAGCAAACGGCGTTTCTGAAGATGCCGCGAAAGAAAAGCTGATCAACGACGTGATTTTCGACGGATTTACCTATACGAGCGGCGGAAAAGAATATACGAATCCGTCCGTCGTTTCACAAATCAGGCACGGCAGCATCCTCCTGTTCCACGACATTCATCCGGCTTCCGGGGAAGCGGTTGGAAAATTGATCGATTATCTGAAGCAGAGCGGCGAATATGAGCTTATGACCGTGAGTCAGCTGATCGAAACGGAGCAGCGCGCTCCGATAGCCGGAGACGTATACGCGTATATGTGGGAAACGTACGCCACACAGAAAAAGAACTGGTGACAGTTTAAGGATATCAATTACAAAAGAAAAAACCCGACGGGAGGAGAAAGAACATGAGAGTAGTGATCTGTGCCGACGCACATTTGGATTCCGTATTTTCCGTATTCAGAAACAATCCCGGGAAAATGCAGGTCAGAAGAGAGGAACAGAAACTGGCGTTTTCCAAGGCAATCAGTGAAGCAAAAAGGACCGACGCGCACATGCTCATGCTGCCGGGAGACCTGCTGGATGCCCGCAATGCAACGCAGGAAACGATCGATTATCTGATTGACGCTTTTCGTTCCATTCCCAATACGTTTGTTTTGATTGCCCCGGGAAATCACGATCCGGCGACATCCGATTCCCCCTATCTGACGGCAGATTGGCCGGAGAATATATATATATTTAGGAAGGGATTGGAAGCGCTCGAGCTTTCTTATGAGGATACGGGAGAAACCGTCCGCGTTTACGGCGCGGGCTTCCAGGGGCATTTCAGCAGAAACTCGCTGCTCCGGCACAATAATACGCTGCCGATTCTCGATAAAAACAGTATCAATTTATTGGTAATGCACGGCAACCTTATGGAAAACGGCGGAAAAAGCGATTACAATCCGATTTTCCGCGAGGACCTCAACGCCTGCGGGTTTGCGTTTTGCGCGCTTGGGCACGTACACAAATACAGCGGGGTTATAAAATGCGAAAATACGGCTTACGCATATACCGGCCCCTGCGAGGGACGCGGATTCGACGAGACGGGAACCTGCGGCATTTTAAGCGGAACGATTACAAAAAATGCCGTGGATCTGAACTTCGTCCCCACTTCCGTGCGGGAAAATCATGTCGTGCGGATCGACGTCACGGCGCTCGACAGCTACGAACAAGTGCTGAATGCGGTTCGCAGCAAATGCGCCGATCCCGAAAATTTGTATAAGATCGTATTGGCCGGGAAGAAGCGGGCCGGCCTGCATCTTTCCGCGGCAAAACTGACCTCCGAATTGTCTGCGGATTACTTTTATGCGAAGGTAGCGGCGGAATATCAGGAAGAAGTAGATACCGAGCTTTTGAAAGAGGAAAACAGCCTGCGGGGTTGCTTTGTGCGCTGCATGCTGGAACAAATGGCCGGCGCCGAAGACAAAGACAAGTTCCGGGAGGCGTTGTATTACGGATTACAGGCATTCGAGGGGGAGGTGCTTTTCAATGACAATCCATGAAATCAAAATAAACGGGTTCGGAACACACAGTAATCTCGAAATTCATTTTACGGAAGGCGTCAATGTGATTTACGGCGGCAACGAGAGCGGGAAATCCACGATCGCCGCCTTTATCCGCGCGATGTTCTACGGGTTGTCCGGAAGAGGTTCACAGAATGAGCGGAAGAAATTTCTGCCGTGGGACCAGGGCGTAAAATACGGCGGGGAGCTTTCCTTTGAACATAAGGGGGTGCTTTACCGCATCGCCGCTGCCTTCGGAGAAAGCAAAAAGGAAGACAATATCACTTTATATAACGATACTACAGGTGAAATCGTACCTGTCGAAGCGGCGAAAACGATCGGCGAGGTCGTTCTGGAAATCCCGCCGGAGACGTATGACCTGACGGTTTACGCCGCGCAGCTGTCCTCTAAGCCGGATTTGGATAACGGAAATATGGATTATCTTTTTGATCAGCTGGTCAAAAAATCTGATCGCATGAAACAATCTTCTTCCGAGATCGTCGTAGGAAAGCGGATCAAAACCGCGATGGACGCCATCCGTTCTCCGCGCAGCGAGAAAGGCGCGCTCGATATTCTGCAGCAAAAAAAAAGCGAGATCGACGCCACGGCGCAGAGAATTTACGGAATGGAAACGGAATGCGAACAGCTCCGCGAAGAGTACGCCCGTCTGCGCGCGGAATTGAAGGAGGTCAAAGACCGGCACGCGGCTGCGAAACCGGATATGGCGAAGATTACGAAAGCGGTGGAGACGGTTTCGCTCCATAACGAAGTAAAAAGCTGCGTTGCGGAGATCAACCGCTGCGATGAGGATTTGGCGGATGCCGCGTACCGGGCAAAAAGAATCCGCAGGCCGGCGACCGTCCTGTTCCTTTTCCTGCTTTGTGCCGTCGTACTCTGCGCCGCCGCCGTGTTTTTTTCTTCCCGTCTGGAAGGGATCTCTTTTCTGCAGAATTTTTCTGTCTATCAGAAG
>CABQCN010000207.1 GCA_902462635.1 uncultured Oscillospiraceae bacterium | reverse complement strand
CCCTGTCCGCCGGCCATCGTAACCGCGGCGTATTTGCCCGCCCGCAGAATTTCCAGTCCTTTCCGGCGATAGGTTTGCTGTTCTTCTTTGGTCCACGAGGCTTTCACCGTACAGGGGATCGGCTCGATCTGCGCAGGCGTTTCTGCCTGAGACCGGCAGATCTGCCGAAATACGGTTTCCATCGATTCAAAATCGATTGCGGCAATCTGGTTTTCCAGGATTTCTTTTTGACTGCGGTTCAATTCTTCATAAAATCTGAGGATGTGTGCCTGTCCGTACCGATTCAGCTTTGCGCGCATTTCTTCCGATATCATTATTCGAACTCCTTGCATAAATATTTACGATATCGTTTATTTTACTCTAAAAGGAACGCATTGGCAATATCTAAGCAGGATTCAGGACCGCGCTGAAATACGCGCCCAATTCTTCCTCCGGGCAATTCAATTCGATGCAGGAATCTTTTCCCATGCCGGTTTGGAAGATCGTTTCCTCCGTTTGCGGGTCGCAAAACATCCTGCCGCTGCCGGATAATTTATAGAAACGGCCTTCTCCTTCGAAAGCAAAATGGACCGCCGTCAGGTCGTAAGACGCATTCATACACGTTTTTTCCGTCCGCATCGCGGCAAGATATTCCCGATACGATAAAAAGACGGGATTTTCTTCGGCATTTATTTTTTCCTCCGGCGCAAAGCCGGACAACACGCCGCTTCCCGTTTCGCACGGACTGTAGAATATGGGCGCCCGGACTTTTTCCGCAAATTTCCGGAACGATGCGCTGTCACAGTTTACATTGAATTCTTTTTGTTTTTCGTATTCCCTGCCGGCCATCGTAATAAACGCGTATACTTTCCGGTGCAGCAGATCCGGCGCCGCTTCGATCAGTTCTGCGATATTGTTCAGCATCCCGATCGTGATGAATACGATACTGCGGTCCTCCGCCTGTGCGAGGACTTTCTGATATAATTCCACGGCAGGTTCCGGCGTCAGCGGCCCTACCGGCCGGTATTTCGTCTGAAATTTCTCGGCAAGCAGCTTATTGTAATATTGCGTATCCGGCCCGTCCCAGAATCCTTTTCTTGCGGTAATCCCGATCGGGATCTCCGGCGCGTGACAAAAACGGTTTATGATATCGATCGCACCGCAGCCATATAAATTGGAAGTGCAGTTGCAAATGGCGGAAACAGGGATACCGTATTTTTTCGCCAAATGATGGAGCAGCACCAGGGCGCCGACATCGTCGCAGTCGGGTCCGATGTCGGTGTCGAGCAGGACCGCTCTTTTGACGCGTTTTAATGGTTCGTATTTCATTTTAAAAACTCCTTCATCCGTCAATTTCTTTCTTGCGTTCTTTCCCTTCCGCAAACAGGGATTTCAGCAAATCCAGATTGCCTGTTTCCAGTGCGTTTTTATATTTTTCCAGTTCCCGTATCAGCAATTCCAATTCGCTGATTACATGGTCATGATTCTCCATACACAGCTGCGACCACATCGTTTCGTTCAGCCAGGCGACGCGTGTAAGATCCTTATAGCTTCCTGCGGAAAAGCCTTTATGAATTCTGGCGGAAGGACTTTTCACATAAGCATTTGATACGATGTGCGCGAGCTGGGACGTATAGGCAATGATTTTGTCGTGTTTTTCCGCGCTGATTACGGAATAATGGCCGAAGCCGGCAGGCGAAAGCAGCGTTTTGATTTTATCGAGAAGCTCCATATCGTCGTATACCGGAGGAACGAGAATCATATAAGCGCCTTTGAACAGATTCGCTTTGCTGTATTTGAATCCGGAATACTGCGTCCCTGCCATTGGATGACCGCCTACAAAGGTAAAACCATATTCTTTCGCGATTGCAAAACACGATTCGCACACATTCCGCTTTGTCCCGCAGCAGTCGATCACCAGCGTCTCCGCCGAAATATAAGGCGCGGCGTTTTTCAGATAGCTGATTGCGTCGTCAGGATAAATACACAACAGCAGCAAATCGCATTCTTTTATATTGTTCATGTCCAGTATTTGATCCGCCGCTCCGTCCAGCACTGCGAAATCGAGCATCTTGCGGTCGCTGTCAAAGGCGTAAACCGTATGTCCGCCCGCGCTTTTATACGCTTTGGCAAAAGAACCCCCGATCAGTCCCATCCCTGCGATTCCGATCTTCATGGCATCGCCACCTCGCGTACTTTTCTGACTTTATCCGCGACCTCGGCAAATTGTTCCGGCGTCAGGGATTGCGCGCCATCACAGAGCGCGTTCACGGGATCGTTGTGGACTTCGATCATGATGCCGTCCGCCCCGGCAGCGGCGGCCGCCAGCGCGAGCGGTTTCACGAGTCTTGCGATCCCCGCAGCATGGCTCGGATCGACCACGACCGGAAGATGCGTGAGTTCCCGGAGCATCGGCACCGCGGAAATATCGAGCGTATTTCTCGTATACGTTTCAAACGTACGGATTCCCCGCTCGCAAAGAATGATGTTTTCATTGCCGCCTGCCATGATATATTCCGCGCTCATTAAAAATTCTTTGAGGTTATTCGCAAGACCGCGTTTCAGCAGGATCGGTTTGCGGGTATGTCCGAGTTCTTTCAGCAGGTCGAAATTCTGCATATTCCGCGCGCCGACCTGTATGATATCCACGTTTTCAAAAAGCGGAAGATGATTTGCATTCATGATTTCCGTAATGATCGGCATACCGGTAATTTTTTTTGCTTCCAGGAGATATTCGATTCCGTCCGCTTTCAGTCCCTGGAAATCATACGGAGAGGTTCTCGGCTTGAAGGCGCCGCCTCTTAAAATAGAAGCGCCGGATTCTTTCACCTTTTGCGCAATTTCTATGATCTGCGCCGGCGATTCCACAGAACAAGGCCCGGCGATCAGCGCGAAATTTCCGCCGCCAATCGGAATCTCCCCGATATTCACAATCGTGTCGTCGGGATGAAATTTTCTGTTGGCGTTTTTAAACGGTTCGCTGATTCGTTTGACCGCCTCTACGATATCCAGGCTTTCGAGTAATTCCGTATCGATTTGTTTCGTATCTCCGATCAATCCGATGATCGTCTGATATTTTCCTTTGGATACGTGTACGTCCAGGCCTCTTGCCCGGAACCATCTGCAAAGATTCTCGATCTGTTCCTCCGTTACGCCCGGTTTTAATACTGTTACCATTTTTGTTCCTCCTTTTGAAAAAAAATACCGTACGGGCGTTTCTGCCGTACGGTATCCTGTTTCATGATAATTCGGTATTTTGAAAGCAAGGGTTTGTTTACGCAGCAGAAACTTCTTTTACTCTATCAAAATAATAATAAAAGTAAAAGTAAAAAAAAGAATATGCTTTTGTAAAAACGTTTGATTTCAAAGGGAGCCTCCGAATATTTATTACGCGGTTCATTTTAATACGCATTCGGCATTCTGTCAACTCAAAAAACGATCGATCAGCCGATGGCCTTTTTCTACGTAAATTCCCGTTTCCGCCGCGTCCTTTTCATTATAGCCCGCCGCTTCGTTCCGGACCTGACTGCAGCCGCTTTCATAGATGAGGTACGGCACCGGATCGTGCGTATGCGTCATCAGGGCAAGCGGTGTCGGATGATCCGGCAGCACCATGATTTTATAGGGTTCTCCCGTGCTTTCCAAATAATCCCAAACTTTCCGGAGAATCCGCTCATCGAGATACTCGATCGCTTTCACTTTATTTTGTATTTCATGCCTGTGCCCGCATTCGTCCGGCGCTTCTACGTGAAGATATACAAAATCGCCGCCGTTTTTATAAAACGAGATCGCCGCATCCGCCTTTCCCTCGTAATTCGTGTCGATATTTCCCGTTGCGCCCGGGATCTCGGGTACTTCCATTCCCGCGCAGATTCCAAGCCCCTTTACGAGGTCAACGGCGGAAATCACGGCGCCTTTTCTATGATATTTCTCATAAAAGCTATC
>CABQCN010000206.1 GCA_902462635.1 uncultured Oscillospiraceae bacterium | reverse complement strand
TCTGGACGATCTTGTGAATAAAATCGATGAAAAAGATCGGTATACGAAAAAGCACTGTCAACATGTTATGGATTATTCGATCGCAATCAGCCGCCATATGGGCTGCAGCGCCGCAAGCATCGAAAAGCTGGCGGTTTCGGCATTGTTTCATGATGTGGGGAAATGCCGTGTTCCGGATGAAGTGCTGCAAAAACCGGGTAAACTTACGTCGGAGGAACATAAATATATTTATAAACACCCCATTCATTCGAAAGAATTGGTAGAGCCGAACTTTGGGGAGGAGATCGCCAACATCGTTTTATGCCATCATGAACGGCAGGATGGTTCGGGATATCCGCAGGGACTTTCCGGCGGCCAGATCCCGCTGGAAGCGCGGATCATTGCCGTCGCGGATTCTTTTGATGCAATGACCACAAAACGTCCGTATAACAAGCCGAAGACATTTGAAGAAGCGGTGGACGAAATGATGGCGATGCCCCGCGTCTACGACAGAAAAGCCGTAGAGGCGCTTAAAGCGCTCGTGAACAGCGGCGAAATCTATCATATCTGCGAAACGCCTGCCGGTTCCCAGGCGGAATCATAACAGCAAAGGAGATAAACGCCTATGACTTATGAAGAAAAATATAAATACTGGGAAATGATTTCCGATTATGATATCGAAACCGCGAAGGCAATGATTACGGCGGAGCGCTGGATGTATGTGGCTACGATCTGCTATACCGCGATCGCACGCCTGCTGAAAGGCCTCACGGTTTATCATACCCGCAAGGAAGCGCCGAAATCCGACAATCTGATTTTTCTGGTAAATAAGCTATCGGAAAATCAAAATTTTGCACGCTCGGAGGCGGGCGCACGTTTTAAAAAAGAAAAAAATGAGTATCTCGATAAGATCGCTGACGTAACATATTACCATATCAGCGATTATCCGTTTTCCTATCAGAAAATCATGGACCGCTTCATCGGAGAAGGCACGGCGCGCGAAGTATATGACGATACGTGCAAATTATTATCCTGGCTGAAGACCTACCGCCCGGCGGATCCGCAGTGAACAGCGGCGCGGCGTTTGTATTTTTTACTGATACAGATTCCTGCAAGCAGGAGAATCGGAAAGAGAGCGGCCGCCAGAATCCCCATTCGCAATTCGTTGCCGAAACGGCTGGAAACGAGTCCCACAAGAGTCGGCCCGCCGGAGCAGCCGAGGTCGCCGGCAAGCGCCAGCAGCGCAAACATTGCCGTCCCGCCTCTTTTCAGCGTAGCGGAGGCTTTGCTGAAGGCGCCCGGCCACATGATCCCCACAGACAATCCGCAGATCGCACAGCCGATCAGACCGGCCGCCGGCACGGGAATCAGAGAAATACATAAGTACGAAACGATACATAAAACGCTGCTGTAGCTCATAAAGCGGTCCAGATTGATTTTATCACCGTATTTACCGTAAAACGTTCTGGAAAGCCCCATTAATACCGCAAACGCCATCGGTCCGGCGAGATCTCCGACCGTTTTCCCGACGCCGAGGCCCTTCTCTGCAAACGCCGAGGCCCACTGGCTGACGGATTGCTCGCTGGCGCCGGCACATGCCATCATCAGCAGAAACACCCAGAATATCTTTTTGGAAAAAAGTTCTTTGATCGTCATGCCTTTTTCGCCTTCTTCCATCAGCGGGGCAATCGGGGCTTTCCCGAATAAAACGATATTGGCTAGAGGGATCGCCGCCCATGCGAGCGCGAGGATTTTCCAGTTGGAAATCCCGCATACCCTGAAAAAGATGGTGGAAAGCAGTACGACGCCGACGTGTCCCCAGCAATAGAACGAATGGAGCAGGCTCATTGCTTTTTCTTTGTTGTCTGTGGGGCAGGACTCCATCACAGGGCTTACCAGAACTTCGAGCAGTCCGCCGCCGACGGCATAAATCAATACGGACAATAACAATCCCATAAACGGATCGGCAAACACCTCCGGCAATACGGTAAGAGACGCCAGGCCTGCGGCGGTGCAGGCGTGTGCGATCAGCATCGAAGTCCGATATCCGATTTTATCAACAAAAGCGGTCGATATCAGGTCCACCAGCAGCTGGACGCCAAAGTTAATGGTGACCAGCAGCGTGATTTTGGAAAGGGGAATGCCGTAACTGTTTTGGAAGGTCAAAAACAGCAGCGGCACAAAATTATTTACGATCGCCTGCACGATATAGGCGATAAAACAAGCATTCATCGTCTTTTGATATTTGTTTTTCATATATCCGTTTCATCCTTTTCCCAGCGGTTCCGTTTCAGACTTCCGCATTATAACATACCCGCGCCGGGATTTCTAAAAATTTTGCAGTTGCTTGTACCGAGTTTACGCGTTGAAGGATGAAATAATAATTGACAAAAAAATATTTATATAATATTATCATAGAAAAGTAAAAATTAAAAATTTATTCGCAATATCATATTTGCCATTGTTAGTAAATTATATATTGCAGATAAATGAAGTTGTATGGCGCGGACGGCTGCTTGATTGCCAGACGTTTTTATTACATGGGAGTGCTGCAAACGAGTATTGCTTTCTTTGTAAGATCCATCAATAACATATTAGAAGCGGAACGTCGCTAATCATTGGGGCGGCTGCCGAAGTCCGGCAGCCGCCTTCCGGAGGGAATTTTATGCGAGCATATCGGATGATATTCAGGATGTTACATACGAAAAGGCAAATTGTTAAGAATTTAATTCATTTTATTGTGATTTTTTTTGTCGTATATTTCATTGTTGATGAATTCTACGGGATGTATTCTAATTACGTATTCTTTATCTATCCGTATAAATACGGAAATTATGACGCCATTGTTTATGATACGACAGAAAAAGATTTCAAGGAACAATTCACAACAGAGAATATAGCGGAAACGGCGCTGATCGGCAGTCCTTCTCTGGAATGTAAATTTATTTGTAAAGAGAATGAATATTTCGAATTCCGCGAATGTACCACAAGCGCTTCCATGAGTCCGTCCCTCCAGGACATAACGGATGTTGCCTTGCGAGGAGAACTGGTGAAAAAGGATGATAAGCTGCTGCATTCTGAGGATACGATCCTTCTCAGCGATGCAGTTGCAATGAGAATCGGGGCGGAAATAGGGGATACCGTTTATTTACAATGCTATTCCTCCATTACAGAGGGGGAATCGGAAGGGGATTTTCAATATCATTTTGATTTGGATCTAAAATATGCTTTCAAAGTAGGAGCAATTTACAGAGAGAACCTAAGGGTCGGACGCGCGGTGATCACGATGCCCAAAATGAAAAAAATGAAAGCGGAGAATCGCCCGGATTTAGAATATCAGGACAATGTTATGAAGTATATATCCACGGCGTATGTGCGATTCAAAGATCTGAAAAAAGGAACCGAAGAACTCGAGAATTATATTCCTACCCATAATATGAGCTATATATACTATGGCGAAAAATGGAAAGAGTATTTAGACGAATTTCAATATGAATCCTATGAAGACTATACTTTATCGATGCGTCAGAGCTATTTCCAGATATATGAATTGCGGGAAGACTTGCTCGCATACGCGGAAAATTCCATCGTAATCAATACGAATGTGATTGTATTCAAAACGATACTTGCCGCTGCAGCCGTTACATTATTATTTATCAGTCAGAATTATAAAATATTGAAACTGAACCGGAAAAGCTTTGGCATTTTATCCGCGGCGGGAATGCGGCGGATAAAGATATTCCTTTATATCGCGGTGACTTCTCTTATGGAGCAGATCGTCATTTTATTATTGACGTATTTTGTGATGTATGGAGTATATTTATATCATCCGACGCCGGAAACCGGCAATATATTTACGTTGTTTGTGACGGTTCGCGCGTATACGCCGCTTCTGATCGGGACGGCAGCCGCATCCGTTCTGTCCGGCCTTTTTGCCGTCCGGATGGTCAG
>CABQCN010000205.1 GCA_902462635.1 uncultured Oscillospiraceae bacterium | reverse complement strand
GAATTCATCGTACGCCATCGGGGTAAAATTACAGAGTACCACCAGAAAATCCTCTTTATTCCGCGCATATCTTATATACGTAAAAATACTCTGCGACGAATTGTTCGCGTCGATCCATCGGAATCCTTCCTCGCTGTCGTCGAGTTCCCAAAGCGCCCGATTCTCCAGATAAAAGCGGTTCAGCCGCTCTACGTAGCGCCGCAGCTGCGCATGCTTCGGATACAAAAGCAGTTTCCATTCCAGTTCTTCATAGTAACGCCACTCGATAAACTGTCCGAACTCGCCGCCCATAAAAAGGAGCTTTTTGCCCGGATGGGTCATCATATAAAAATAATAGCATCGAAGTGCGTCGAATTTCGTATCGTACTCCCCAAACATTTTCTCGATCATAGAATGTTTGCCGTGTACGACCTCGTCGTGAGACAGCGGCAGGATATAATTCTCAGCGAAGGCATACAGGATAGAAAACGTTATTTTATTATGGTGCCACTGCCTGTATATGGGATCCAGCGCCATATATTCCAGCGTATCGTTCATCCAGCCCATGTTCCATTTAAAATTGAAGCCGAGTCCGCCGATATATGCCGGTTTCGTCACCAGAGGCCAGGCGCTCGAATCTTCCGCAATCATCAGCGGATTGGATATCTCCGCAAATACGGCCTGATTGAGCGCGCGCAGAAATTCGATTCCTTCCAGATATTCGTTGCCGCCGTATTTATTTTTCAATTTTGCCGATGGCGTCTTGGCGTAATCCAGATATAAAATATTTGCGACGGCATCCACGCGCAATCCGTCGATATGAAATTCCCGAAAAAAATAAAGCGCGTTCGAAATCAGGAAACTCCGGACTTCGCCTTTTCCGAAATCAAAATTTGCGGTTCCCCACTGGCGGTTCTCCCGCAGTTCCTCCGTTTTGGATTCATACGCCCAGTCGCCGTCAAAATTATACAGCCCGGATTCGTCTTTGCAGAAATGGCCCGGCACCCAATCCAGAATCACGCCGATTCCCGCCCCGTGGAGGCGGTCTACGAAATAGCAGAAATCTTCCGGCGTGCCGTAACGGCTCGTAATGGAATAATAGCAAAGCGTCTGATACCCCCAGGATCCGTCCAGAGGATGCTCCGACACAGGCATGATCTCCACATGCGTATAATGCATCTCTCGCAGATAATCGGCAAGTTCATCCGCGATTTCGCGGTAGTTCAGAAACGGTTCCTCGGACCCGGCATGGCGTCCCCGCTTCCAGGAACCGAGATGCACTTCATAAATATTCAACGGGCCGTGAATCGGATCGCTCTGCGCCCGCCGCGCCATCCAATCCCGATCCGTCCACGCGTATTCCTTCCATTCATAGATCACCGAAGCGGTTCCCGGCCTGTTCTCGCTGGAAAACGCGTAGGGATCAGACTTATAAACCTTTTTCCCACTTTTTTGCTCTACGATATATTTATATTTCTGGCCGGGAAATGCTTCTGCTGTAAAATAGGACCAGATTCCCTGCCGGCTGCGTTTCATCTTTCCCGATGCTGCCTCCTGCCGGCCCCATCCGTTGAAATCCCCCACGACGCGCACGCTCAGCGCTCCGGGCGCCCACAGCGTAAAGCAAACACCGGAAACCGTCTTTCCCTGGATTTTTTTTTCGTATTTTCGGCTGCCGAAAATTTTATAGCTGTCTGTACAAATTCCGTTTTGAAAATCTGTACAGCACCTTGCGGAAATCATCTCGGCCATATATTTTTCTCCTTTGAAAACTTTTATTAATAAATTGTAACGTATCGTATTTCGTTTGTCAATAACGCTTTGCACATGATATAATATTTTGCGTCAATAAAAAATAAGAAAGTGGCGATAATTTTGGAACAAAAATATTCTTTTAGCTTGATGTGGCCCAATTATTCCGAGGGGCGCCAGATCGAAGCGGAAATCCGCAGCGGACACCTGTCTTTATTCAATCAAGATCTGCTGGAACGCGACGTCAATGCGGAGATGCTTTTGGAAGGCATGGAAATCCGCAACGAGAATAAAAATTATATTAAAATGCGTTTGATGGATATGGTATTGGATGACAAAATCATAAAATACCGTCAGGATATCCTGAAAGATTTCATGAAGCACCCCGAAATCGAACAAGCGTTCGATCAGACGCTGCTCCCGCAAATCCTGCGCCTGCGCGAAATGAAAAAGGCGAATATCGCGCATGACGACAACATCCGCAAAATCGCATGGCGAATCGAAATGCTGAAGATGTATATGCAATGCGTGGATGTTTTACATGAGCTGGTCTGCGCGCCGGGGAAGTCGTACGAATCCGCAGGGATGAAGGAATTCAGGCAAATGCTGGCGGAACTTTACGACGGCGACGGTTATAAAGAATTAAAAAAGATTTTACCCGACTTATATGATCAACTGCAGACGATGAAGGGCATCACGCTCGGCATCAATCTGGATAACGAACTCCGTCCGGTGGAAGCCGTCGTACTCTCGATCGAAGAAAAGCCGTTCCGTCAAAAGGGTCTCGTGACATCGCTGCTCGGTATGCGGAAGAACGACGAAAATTATTTCGGGATCGGCGCTTTTTATTCGATTCTGAAAGATAACAAGGCCAATTCCCTCGATATCGGCATCATGCGCGATCTCGACGCCGTCATGGGCGATACGTTCAAGAATCTGGGCGAAACGCTGACGCGTTTCGAATGGATCGAAACGGCGTTTTTATTTGAATTGCTGCCGGAAGTATATTACTATATCGGCGGCTGTCGTCTTGCCGGCAAGCTGAAAAGCTCCGGCCTCCCGATCTGCTTCCCGGAACCGGCCCCGAAAGACGAACGGATTTTCAAAGTATGCGATATGTACGATGCAAGCTTCGCCTTGCGGATCATGAGCGATATCGGCCTGAAAGACCTGGAAAGCGTCGTCGTTTGCAACGACGCGGAAATGTCGGACCGGGCCGGCAGAATTTTTATTCTGACCGGAGCAAACCAAGGCGGGAAAACGACTTTTACAAGAGGAATCGGCATCTGTCAGCTTCTCTTTCAGGCGGGCTTCCCTATTCCCGGGACTTCGGGCAGAATCAGCCCTGTCGATAACATTTATACGCACTTTCCGGAGCTTGAGAAAAATTCAATCAGCGAAGGCCGGCTCGGCGAAGAGTGTATCCGCCTGGAAACCATATTGCCGCGTCTTACGAAATACAGCATGATTTTGATGAACGAATCGCTTTCAAGTACGAGTCATCAGGAGTGCCTGTTCATCGCGGAAGAAATTATGAAATATCTGCGGCGCGTCGGCGCGCGCTGCGTATTTGCCACCCATATTCACGAACTGGCGGAGAACATTCCGCAGCTCAACAAGGAACCCGCGCTCAGCGATCTGGTGGGTCTGGTAGCCGGCGTAGACGAAGGCACCGATCTGGAAGTGCTTACGGAAGAAGGGAGAAAACACTACCAGGGTTCAAAGCGTACTTACAAAATCCGTCCGATGCCGCCGCAGGGCAAAAGCTTTGCTTTGGATATCGCCAAAACGTACGGAATCAGTTTCGATCAGCTCTGTAAAACGCATGACGATAAATTCGCGGCGCCGGGCGTGGATCCTTCCAGGGGAGCGTGATCCTGCCGCATGGAAAAATTTTTCAATCAAATCAGTGATTTTCTGATCAACAGCGGTTTGCGGTTTCTGCTTGCATGTCTCGTCGTTTTCGTGGGATTCAAGCTGATTAAATTTCTGGTTTCACGGATCGCGAAAGGACGCGGCTTTCAGAAAATCGATCCAAGCGCGCAATCGTTCCTGAAAAGCTTCGTCAATATCACCGCTAAAATTTTGATCGTCATTACCGCCGCGGCGATCATGGGGGTTCCGATGACCTCCATGACCGCGGTGATCGGATCCGCCGGCCTGGCGATCGGCCTGGCGCTCCAAGGCGGTCTTTCCAATCTGGC
>CABQCN010000204.1 GCA_902462635.1 uncultured Oscillospiraceae bacterium | reverse complement strand
TTTTGATGCGGAGGACATTGTATCCGAAAATATTCTATAAATTATAATCTGGTTGCAGAGAAATGACCGATACGGTATAGTATAGAAAGAATACAAACTTACCGTTATGGAGAAAGCGGAACCCGGTTGTGACAGTCATGGATGGGTGTTAGAAGGAATCGGTTTATTAAAATGGGTGGGCAAATTCATCGTTATGGTTTTTGAAATGTCAAATCTGAGAATATTTCGAGGTGTTTTTAATGAAAAAATTTTTGTTGTTTTTTCTTCTTCTTTCTTCTTTGTTGTTATCCGGCTGCGGTCAGGAATACGAAAACTGGAAAAAAGTAGAGATCAAGGAAATCGGGTCTGTTAAAATCCCCAACGAATGGGTTGTCGCATATTCGGAAGGCAAACTTTACATTACGGACAAATCTTTAGAAAATGCGGACTGCAACGTATTCTTCCTCCAGACGAATTCATTTTCTTCGTTTGAAGGGGAAAAGGGAATTGTGGAATCGAATAAGTTTTGCGAGAACTTACAAAATTTGCAGACAAAGACGAGCGCCGTGTTTTCAAACAGCGCGATTTACGGAACGATGCTGTTTTCCGTAGATGGAACGGAAGAAGAAATGCGATACTTATATTTACCCACGGAAAATACAAGGATTCTTCTTGTTTCCTGGCATAATGCGGTCGATCAGGACACTTTGTTAAAAATAGCGAAATCGTATGAGTCCGATTTCGCTTGATTTGCTGATCGGAACGCTATTACCGGTATAGCTGCCGCAGAAGGAACTGCAAGAACAAATTATGAGGAAAATATGAACCGGCCGCGGCGTATCGGAGAGAAAAAGCATGCCACGCTGCGAAGGGAAACCGTGCCTGATTCCCGAGCTGAAAATGATGTAGAAAGGGGGCTTCCGTACTTCTTCGGAGAATAAATTCGGCTTGAAATTTTCGGGAATCTATAGTATATTATAAACACTATAATAATGGAGGCGGTAAATATGATAAAAGTATTTTACGGTAGGAAAGGCATGGGGAAGACGAAACAAATGTTGGAGAATGCTAACAATATCGTGAAGAACAGCAGCGGAAACGTTGTATATATCGATGACAGCAGCGAGCTGAGCGTCAAATTATCCCATAAAATACGTTTTGTAAATATACTTGATTACCCCGTTTTTGGTTCGGAAGCGTTTCTGGGCTTCCTGTGCGGCGTCGCATCCCAGAATTACGATATCGAAACGATTTTTATCGACGGATTGACATACATTATTCACCAGGACCCGGAATCATTGAAGGAATTTTTCGACGGCATCGAGAAAATCGCTGATAAAAACAACGTACGTTTCTATATCAGCATAAACGGCGACGAAACAACGATCCCCGCATTTATTCAAAAATACGTTTGATCATACCATACGCCATGCGGCAGGTCGGAATACATTTATTGCAAAGCAATACGGAATTTGATATCGAATATACCTACCTCGTAGATGAAACGCTGATCCGAAACGGCCAAATCATACGAGGTAGTTTTGTCGATGTTCCGTTCGGTTCCCGGAAGCAGCTGCAGACCGGCGTGGTATGGACGGTAGGGGATCCGTATTTCCCCGGAAACGAGGGAAACAATAAACTGAAGGCGATTGCCGGGATCAGCGGGATCCGTCCGCCGCTCGCAGACTATGAAATGGCGCTTGCGGAACAGATGAAAGATCTTTATTTTTGTTCGCTGGGCGCCTGTGTCCGCTGTATGATCCCTCCCGAAGCGCCGAAAGGAAGGCAGGTAAAATATGCCCGTCTCTGCGTGAGTCCGCAAGCGGCGGATGAAGCGGCCGCTTCCGGAGCGCTGCGAAACATCCGCCAGATCCGGATCCTGGATCGGCTGAAAGAAGGCGGCTGCCCGGTATCAGAGCTGGCCAGGACGGCCGGCTGCGGCACGGGCGTTGTGGAGACGCTGGCAAAAAAAGGATATCTTTCCATTGAAAAGCGATATCCGACCGCTGAAGAAATAGAGGAAAAGAAGGAAACGCAGCGCCGCGTGTCCGCGTTGCCCACCTATGACCGGCATATTCTGAATGGCGAACAGCAGCAGGCTTATGATTTCATTACCGGGCTTCTCGCTAGGAAAACGTTTGCGGAATGCTTGGTGCACGGCGTTACGGGCAGCGGTAAGACGGAGCTTTATATGCAGTTGATTTCGGAAACGGTTGCGCGCGGCGGCGACGCGTTGCTGCTCGTGCCTGAAATTTCTCTGACGCCGCAGATGACGGCCCATTTTACGCACCGCTTCGGAAATAATATCGCGGTGCTCCACAGCAGACTGAGCGACGGGGAACGGAACCTGCAATGGAATAAAATAAAGAACGGAGATGTTTCCGTTGCCATCGGCGCGCGCTCCGCCATCTTCGCGCCGTTCCGCAACTTGCGTCTGATGATATTGGATGAAGAGCACGAACCGTCTTATCGTTCCGAAGATGCCGCACCGCGTTATCACGCGGCGGAAATTGCCGAAACAATCGGCAGAATCCGCGGATCGGTCGTCCTGTACGGATCGGCTACGCCGCGGGTGGAAACGTTTTACCGCGCCGCGGCCCATCAGATCCATTATGTGCCGCTGACAAAACGGGCGAACCGTGCCGTGCTCCCGGAAATGATTCTGGAAGACATGCGGGAAGCGCGGGAAAGCGGCGCCGCGGATTTTTTCAGCGTGTTCGGCGGACAGCTGCGAAGCGCGCTGGAGGAGAATTATAAAAACGGGAAGCAGGCGATGCTTTTCGTGCACCGGAGGGGATATGCGAAGCAGATGCTTTGCAAAAGCTGCGGAAGTATCATGAAATGCGGGAAATGCAATCTCCCGATGACCTACCACGAACAGGGAAATCGCCTGATCTGTCATTATTGCGGACGCACGGCGCCGGCGCCGCCTGCTTGCCCCCTTTGCGGAAGTACACATTTCGAACGCAGCGGAACGGGAACGCAGAAGGTGGCGGACGAATTGCAGCGCCTGTTCCCGGAGGCCGAAATTCTTCGTATGGATGCGGATACGACCTCCGGCAAAGACGGTCATGAGAAAATTCTGAGCAGTTTTGCCGCCGGGAAGGCGGCGTTCCTTGTGGGAACGCAAATGATCGCAAAAGGCCACGACTTCCCGAATGTCACGCTTGTGGGAATCCTGTCCGCAGACAGTCTGATCAATATGCCGGATTATAAAGCAGAGGAACGGGCGTTCCAGCTGTTTACCCAGATGGCCGGCAGGGCGGGACGGGGAGAGGACGTGGGAAAAGTCGTTATACAGGCGTACCATACGGACGATTATGCAATCACGGCAGCGTGCCGCCACGATTACGGCGAGTTTTATCAAAATGAAATTACCATTCGCCGGAACCTCTGCTATCCGCCTTTTTCCGCAATGTGTATGCTCCGGTTCAGCGGCGGGGACGATAAAGAAACGTATGCGTCTGCGGCCGCAGCGTGTGCGGACATGCGGAAGCAGCAAAATGCCGCCGTTGAAATCCTCGGGCCGGCGCGGGCGGAACTGCCGAAGTTGAATAATAAATACCGCTGGATCATAACATTGAAAGGCGAGCGCAGGAAAGAATTGACCGCGTTTTTGGCACATTGGACGGATCATGGTAAAATGTTAAAGAAAATCAGGGGCAGGGCAAATCTGTCCATTCTCTTCGATGGGAGGTAATTGCATGGCAATCAGAAATATCAGAAAAGAAGGGGACGAAATATTACGTATCAAGTGTAAGCCGGTCCGGGAGGTCAACGACGGCGTACGCCGTCTGGTTGAAGATATGTATGAAACGATGTATGCCGCAGACGGCGTGGGCCTTGCGGCGCCCCAAATCGGGATCGTCCGGCAGATCGTGGTGATCGACGACCGCGAAGGCGGAAAAGTCGCGCTGATCAATCCGAAAATCATGAAAGAAGAAGGCGTGCAGGAAAGCTGCGAA
>CABQCN010000203.1 GCA_902462635.1 uncultured Oscillospiraceae bacterium | reverse complement strand
GTAGACACGGTCCGCGGACAGGATTTTACGGTACTGGCGGAAACCATCAAGAAAACGGCCTTTAAAATCACACGTATGGGACAGTTGGTTGCGAAAGAAGCCAGCGAGCGGTTGCAGGTGCCGTTCGGCATCGTCGACTTATCCCTTGCGCCGACGCCGGCAATCGGCGACAGCGTCGCCAGAATCCTGGAAAGTATGGGCCTGGAACACTGCGGCGGCCCGGGAACCACAGCCGCGCTTGCCCTGCTGAACGACGCCGTGAAAAAGGGCGGTGTCATGGCGTCCTCTCATGTCGGCGGACTCAGCGGCGCGTTTATTCCGGTCAGCGAAGATGAAGGCATGATCGAAGCCGTACGCGGCGGCGCGCTTTGCATCGAAAAACTGGAAGCAATGACGTGCGTCTGTTCTGTCGGTCTGGACATGATCGTCGTGCCGGGCAGTACGGACGCCGCTACGATTTCGGCTATTATTGCGGACGAAACGGCAATCGGTATGGTCAACAGTAAAACGACCGCGGTCCGGATCATTCCCGCTCCGGGAAAAGAACCGGGAGACACGGTGGAATTCGGCGGACTGCTCGGGAGCGGTCCGGTCATGCCTGTCCGCCAGTATGACTGCAGCGCGTTTATACAACGCGGCGGACGGATTCCGGCTCCGCTGTTCAGTCTTCGAAATTAAGTGAAAAATATAGAAAAAATGTTGCTTTTTGGTTAATGGGATGGTATACTCAAAAAAATGAGATTATAAAAAGAAACGGAGGTACGGCCATGGATTCTCATGGTGCCGATGGCAATCCTGAAAAAGCGGCGGATACAAAGAGTACAAAAAAGAAAAAAGAAATCACGGATGCCGACTTGCAGAAAAAGTCTGTCAAATTAGTAGTCGTGCATCTGCGGAAGAAGGTTGACCCGGATGCCGCCGGAATCGACCGCGTGCTGAGCTGGCTCGGCGACATGGAAGCTCTGCTGCAAGAGGATGGATTCGACAGAAGCGTATATTTGAATATGCGCCAGCAATTATATGAAGCGATCGAATGGGTATTCGATGTGGAACTGCGCAATAAACTGCGCAATTCGTGGTACAGCTACGGAAAGGCAATGGACAAAAAAGTACCGCGCACATAAGCGCTACTTGGTACATGACGGCGTCTCGTACTGCATACGAACAGGGCGAGACGCTTTTTTATGGGGAATGCGAGCAAAGGAGGAATGGAAACGATGCGGACAGGTATCTTCGGGGGCACGTTCGATCCCGTACACAACGGACATCTCATCTGTGCGATAGAGGTTATGACCCAGTTGAAATTTGATAGGATCCTGTTTATTCCCACCGGAGAACCTCCCCATAAAATTGCGAGAAGGATCACGCCGGCGAAGGACAGGCTTGCCATGCTGACGGCCGCCGTTGAAGGCTGCGCCGGGTTTGCGGTAAGCGATATCGAATGCCGCCGCGAGGCCTTTACCTATACGTACGACACGCTGGTTGAACTGCGGCGGACGGCGGATGAAAACGAAGCGTTTTTTATGATCATCGGTGCGGACACGCTTGCCGATGTATTCAACTGGTACCGCAGCGCGGACGTTTTCCGGCTTTGTTCGTTCGCGGCCATGAAACGGCCCGGATACGACGAAACGGCGTTCCGGCGGAACTTATGCAAAGCGCGGCAGGCCGGCGCGGACGTTTGGATTGCCGACGTGCCGCAAATCGATATTTCATCGACGAAAATCCGCGCCGCGGCGGCCGCAGGCGAAGCGCTCAGCGATGCTGTCCCCGCGCCGGTCCGCGACTATATCCTGCGAAAGCGTTTGTATCGGCCCGGAAAAATGGAATTTGCCGAAATTTATGAAGACGTGAGAAAACTGCTCAGCCCAAAGCGTTTTACGCACAGCATCGGCGTAATGGAAGAAAGCGCGCGTCTTGGCGGGCTGTTCGGGGCGGATCCGGAGCGATGCAGACTTGCGGGGCTGCTGCACGACTGCGCTAAAGAGCTGACGAAGCAGCAATACGGATGGCTCGGCATAAAAACGGACGAATGCGGAGATTATGATGGAAAAGAAGTATTGCTGCACGGCGAGGCCGGTGCTATACTTGCAGAGGCGCGTTACGGCGTTACGGATCCGGAAATTCTCGAAGCCGTCCGCTGCCATATTACCGGGAAACCGGAAATGGGACTGCTCGCGCAGATCCTTTTTGTTGCGGATTATACGGAACCGGGTCGGCGCGGTCCGCATTTTGACCGGGTGCGCAGTAAAATAAAAGAAGGCTCCCTGCCGCAGGCTATTCTTGCGGAGTGCGACGGCACGATACGATACAACCTGGAAAAGAACGCCGTGCAGATCTGTACGGAAACGATCCGGACGAGAAACTGGATTTTACAAAAAATCGCTGAGGAGGCGGAACAAAATGGACAAAAATGAAAGCAGACAGCTCGCGGAAGATGTCGTAAAAATATTGGACGGGAGAAAAGCGAAAAGCATTGAGGTAATACATACCGAAAAGCTGAATGCGGTGACGGACTATTTTATCATATGCAGCGGAACCTCTTCCACCCATCTGCGGGGCATCGCGGATGAAGTACTGGAAAAGCTGAAAGAAAGAGGCTTGCAGTGCGCGCATCTGGAAGGATATGACACGGCGAATTGGATCTTGCTCGACTACATCGACGTCGTCATTCATATTTTTCAGGAAGCGGACAGAGAATATTATAATATCGAAAGACTGTGGAAGGACGGAAAGTAATATGTATGAAATATTTTTGACGGATTGCGATGGAAAGCTGACGGTGCTTAAGGAGCCGCAGGAAGGCTGCTGGATCAATCTGCTCGATCCCACGGCCGAAGAGATCGACTACATCAGCAGCCTGACGCATGCGGAGAAAGATTTTATCACCGCCGCGCTCGATGAAGAAGAACGGCCGCGGATCGAATCGGAAGACGGCTGCACGCTGGTGCTCGCCGATATCCCCGTCGTCGAATCGACGACGGAAAGTTCCTATAACTTTATGTATTCCACAATGCCAATGGGCATTGTTGTATGCAAAGAATGCGTAATCACTGTCTGTCTGAAAAAGAGTCAGCTGATTAAGGATTTTTTGGATAACAGAGTCAAAACATTCGCTACTTTTAAGAAAAACAGATTCTTACTGCAGTTGATGTACAGGAATGCAACGTATTATCTGCAATACTTGCGGCAGATCGATAAAATCAGCAACAATATCGAAAACGATCTCCACAAGTCGATGAAGAACAAAGAGCTGATCTTGCTGCTGTCGCTGGAAAAGTCGCTCGTCTATTTCTCCACTTCCCTGAAATCCAACGAGACCGTATTGGAGAAAATGCTGAAATATAACTATGAAAGTATCAGCATCCGCAAATATCCGGACGATGAGGATCTGCTCGAGGACGTCATCATCGAAAATAAGCAGGCCATTGAGATGGCGAATATTTACAGCAACATTTTAAGCGGAACGATGGACGCATTTGCATCCATTATTTCCAATAATCTGAATATCGTGATGAAGCTCCTGGCATCGATTACGATCGTTATGGCCATTCCTACGATCGTGTCGGGTTTCTTCGGCATGAATGTCGGAATCCCCATGGAAAATATGCGCGGGGCGTTTTATATCATCTGCGGGGGCGCAGCGCTGCTCTGCGGCGTAGTAGCCTGGATTCTATATAAGAAGAAGATGTTTTAACAATGGTAAGAGCAGTTATTTTTGATTTCGACGGCGTCGTTGCCGATACGGGACGCGATATCGTCGCCTCCGTACAGGCGGCGCAAAAAGAATACGGAGTATCGGTATCGGACTACGATACGATCCTGTCTTTTGTGGGGCATGGGGCTAAGTATCTGATCGACCGTTCTCTGGCGGATCTCGCCGCACCGAAACGCGCCGAGGCGCTCGCCTGGTATAAACGGTATTATGAAACGCATCCGTGCGCCGAAACGCAGCTGTACGACGGATTCGCGGAGCTGGCC
>CABQCN010000202.1 GCA_902462635.1 uncultured Oscillospiraceae bacterium | reverse complement strand
GACTCCCTGCCCCGGATACAACAGCTCGCCGGCAAAATCGCCGAGCGTATAATACAATCCGAAAAATACGAATCCGAGCAAGAAGCCCATGTTGAGACATTTGGAAATCCGAAGATTCGCCAATTTATAATTTTTCACGGAAATTGCCTCCGAAATCGCGGGGACGAGCGTCGTGGCAACAGAAGAAGTAATCAATGTCGGGAAGGCGATCAGCGGCATCGCCATGCCGGAAATCCGCCCCAGCGTCTCGATGCCGCCTTTATAATCGAGTCCGCCTGCCATAAACCGCATCGGCAGCAGCACCGTTTCGACCATCCCCATAAAAGAGATCGCCAGGCGGTTGAGCGATATGGGCATAGAATATTTTATGATTGTTTTTGCCGCTGCTTTTTTGGTCAGCGTCGGCCGTTCTTTGCTTTTCTCTTTCCGGAATGCGATTCCGACGACGATCAGGTTCGCCATCTCTCCAAATGCTGCTGAGGTCGTTGCGATCGCGCATGCGTACGCCAGATTGCTGCCCGCGATACGGTTGGCGACAAAAAAGATGACTGCGATGCGTACAATCTGTTCTGCGATCTGTGAAATCGCGGTCGGCGTCACATGAGACGAACCATAGAAATATCCTTTGATTGCCGATGCAGACGCAACGATCGGGATGCAGGGCGCAAGCATGATCAGCGAATAATACGCACGCTCATCGTGCAGCAGTTCCGCCGCGATCATTTTACCGAAAACGGCAAGTAAAATCCCGCAGACGGCGCCCGACACCAGCAAAATCGCGAATGCAGTTTTGGCGACGCGCAGCGCATTGGCATTCTTTCCCCGCGCTTTTTCCTGCGCCGTCATACCGGATACGCTGATCGACACGCCGGAAGTCAGCGTCAGGATGATCAGGCTGTAAACAGGCGCGGCCAGCTGAAACAGCCCCATGCCTTCCGCGCCGAGAATATTCGACATATAAATTCTGTTGGCAAATCCTAAAATTCTGACGATAAAAGCGGCGACCATCAGCTTCATGGCGCCTGCTTTATATGTTTCCCTTCTCTGATTCAATAAAAATACCGGCTTCCTGTATTTCGTTATATACAAGTTTATGCCGGCATTTTTCCAATATTCTTTCTGCGTCTTACTTTTTGCGTCAAATCCGGAAGCGGCCTTCCGCCTTAATTTTCACAAGGCGTCAATTGCGTTCCTGCTTTCTTCGCACTCTGATCCTCTCAAACAGCATCGCCAGTAAAAAGCCCGTGAAGAAACCGCTGAAATGGGCGTAATTGTTGACGTTTTCCGCAAACAGCCCGTAAAACAAATTATAAACGACCATAAACGCGATGATGAAATAGCTGCCGGCATAGCGGAACGCACGCGCGGATTTTCCGAAAAACATACGGTAGATTAAAACGCCGCCGAGTCCCATGATCGCGCCCGAGGCTCCTAAAGAACGCGCGGAGCCATCCATTAGCAGAAGCGTCAGCAGGCTGCCTGCGATTCCCGATGTCAGGTAAACGATCCAGTATTCCAGATCCGAATAAAAATTATTCAGGATGCTGCTGAGGTAAACGAGCATCAGCATATTTCCTAATAAATGGCTGAAATCGGCGTGCAGGAAAATCGAAGTGAGCAGCCGCCACCACTCGCCGTCAAGAACCGCGTTGTTATCCTGGACCCCGAAAAAATAGATCGGTTTGTAGCCAAGTCTGATTTCCAGCAGCAGATCCAGCACAAAGACGGAAATGTTGATCACCAAAAGAACGGCAAGCGGATGGAACGGGGTCTTTGTCCCGCGCTGCGGCCGGATATCCCGCAGCCTCTCGCGATAGGCGGTCTGCTTCTCCTGCGTATCGCTCCGCCGTTCCTCCGGACTCATGCGCGCCGCTTCAGACGCGCGGTCTAAAATCTTGCGCAGGTATTTATCCTGTACATGCCCGCCGCCGATCCGCAGATACGTGCCGGCATTAAAATCATAGACGATAAATTCCGTTAGCAGCTTGGCGCCGATATTGGCATCCAGTTCCCTTTTCAAAAAATCTACAAAGATCCCTGCCGGCAGTTCGGTAAAATCCACGATAAAAAGAAACGTACGAAAGATCCTCCCGGCATTTACATCGAGCGGCGCTTCCCGCAGCGTCCGCATCCGGGAGGAAATAAATTCCTGATCTGTGCTCGTAAACAGATATAAGAGCTGCATGGCCCCCATGTCCTGCTTGAATAAAAATCCGCCGCTCGGATGGATTTTATAATACGCGTCATGCGCGGCGGCTGCTGCGAGCCATGCCGAGAAATCATTGATCTGTTCTTTTGCGCGAAAGTCAGCCACGTCTGATATAGCCGCCGCCCCGTTTGTTTTCGCTTTGCCGTTTCGCATCGCTGAGGCGTTCCTCGCTCATTTTCATATATTTCGTCAGTCTGTCCTCAAAATTCTCAGACGAGCCGTTCTTCCAATCGTCGAACATCGGCGGCGGCTGGGACAGCAGATCCTGTTTGGAGACTTTTGTCTCCTCGGTCCTTGCCTGACGCCTTTTGGTCCGTTCCTGCCTCCTGTCCTGCCGCAATTCCCCTGCGGCGGAAGGACTCCGGAGTTCATTTACATTCGGATCGCCGTTTAATGCCAATATCTCGTCAGCCTTCTTGATCGACAGCCGTTTCTTTCCGTCATGATCCGTCGCTAACGATATCACGCGGACTTGTTGTCCTACCGATAAGAAATCGTTGATATCCCTTACGAAATTTTTGGAAATTTCTGAGATATGTACCAGTCCCGACGTGCCATCTTCCAAGAGTACAAATGCTCCGAAATTCATAATAGCGGTTACTTTGCCGCTCACAACATCACTTACACCCGGCATAAAAAAACGGATTCATCCTTTCCTTATTCATCTTTCACAAACACGGTTTCATCGCTTTTCACATATCCAAGATTCTCACGCGCCTTGCGTTCGATATACGCATCGCTGCCCAGAATCGATTTCTCTTCTTCCAGATCTTCGATTTTCTGCTGCGCCGCCTGGATATTTTCTTTCAGCGTCTTATTCCGCTCTATATTTCTGTCCAGAACGCTTTGCTGAGAAAGGATCAGCGCAATCAATCCGGCTGCCAAAGCAAGAAATAATAGGTTCCGTAATTTAAAAATTCTGCGCATAGAAGCACCCGCTTTATCTTAAGTAAATAACGGGTTTATTATATACGATCAATGTCGTTTCGTAAATAGTTTTTTAAAGATTTTTGCGAAAAATTTTCCGGTGTAGTAGAAAATCGAATAAATCGCTTTGAATACCAGCCGCAGCACACGGTTTACGATCGGTGCGAGCAAGAAAAAATAGGCCGTGATCCCCGCCGCCGCGCCCAGAATGCAATAGCTCCTGATTTCTCCCCCGTTAAATAGGTAAAGTCCGAGGGTGAAGATACAAAACGAAGAAATGGCAAATATGACATCCGTAACCTGCACCGATACGTAATCAAATTTTTCTCCCGCGCTTTTGAATGAAATATGAAATGCGCGGAAGATATCGAACAGGCAGCCGATTACGAGTCCGGCCGCGCCCATCAGGAAAAATACGCGTATTGTTTCTAAAGTTTGATTGACACCCTCAGCCATGATTATTTAAATATTCTCCCAACGATTCCTTTTTTATTTTTATTGGTATCTTCATATTCGCAGCTGTACACATAACCGTTGATCACGAGTTCATGCTGTTCCAGGCTCAGGCGCGCGATCTTGAGTCCCTCTCCCCGAATCAGCATTTTCCCAAGTTCCGTTTCGATATCTACAAAAGTTTCGTCGAATCCGATAATATCGTTTACCCCCGTTACTTTTATCTTCTCTCTGTTCTGGATATTTACGTCCTGCCCGTTTAATTTGACCGGTACTTTGTTGGAATCATTCATCGTTTCTGCTCCTTATAAATGCTTCTATGCAATATTTATATAGCTGTAATTTACAAATTATGCTATACTGCGGTTGTCTTTTTTATTTTAGGAGGTTCTGTTCCGTATGGAAGATT
>CABQCN010000201.1 GCA_902462635.1 uncultured Oscillospiraceae bacterium | reverse complement strand
GCGCCTGGAACGAGATTCGGGAATGGGTGCTGGCTGCGAAGATCCGGAAGAATCTTTCCGGCAGCCGGTTCGGTTTTCTGGGCGGCTATTACAGCGGCATGCTCGATATGTACAGTGATTTTACGCTGCTTCAAAGCAAAACGGGGATCCACATCGAAGTTCTGGAAATGTGCGATATCGCAAAATGCACGGAAGAGGTTACGGATGCGGAGGTTGCGGCGATGCTGGAGAAAATCAACAGCTTCTTTGCGCTTTCCGGCGATTCGCCGTCCGATCCGATTGCGCGCCGGCCGGAAGAAGCACAGCTGCGCTGGTCGGCGAAAGTTGCTTGCGCGGAGCGCGGTCTGGTCCGGCGGTACGCGCTGGATGCGCTGTCTTATTACTATCACGGGCAGGACGGCGGTTATTACGAAGAAATACAGAGCGGTTTTATCGTCGGAAATTCTTTGCTGACCGCGGAAGGAATCCCGTGCGCCGGCGAAGGCGATATCAAAACGAATCTCGCCATGAAGATTTCGGATATCATTGGCTGCGGCGGCAGCTTCAGCGAAATCGTAGCGGCGGATTTTAACAGAAATACGATGATTATCGGCCACGATGGGCCGTTTCATATCGCAATCGCCAGACAAAAGCCGATTCTGCGCGGCATGGGCGTCTACCATGGGAAAAAAGGCAGCGGCGTTTCTGTGGAGGCGAAAGTCCGCTCCGGTCCGATTACGACACTGGGACTGACGCAGACCCGGGATGGATTGAAATTCAATATCAGCGAAGGGATGGCGAAGGAATATCCCGTTCTGATGAACGGCAATACGATGACGCACATCGAGTTCGCACAGACGCCCGCCGAGTACATGGATAAATGGTTCGCAGAGGCGCCCACCCACCACTGCGCGGTTTCTGTGGGACATAACGCGGCAGTGTTTGTCAAGGCTGCGAAGCTGATGCGGATTCCTTATGCGTTGATTTAACTTCTTCTGGAAACGCCGGTGCGCTTTCCAGGGGATCCGCACGCTCTGGCCGTTTCCGGAGTTCTGTTAACATTGTGCCGATCTCTACCGGAAATATCAGGAATAAAGGATATGCGTACCGTAATAGAACAACCGGAGAAAACATCAGGGTAACCCATAATCCCAGTCCGAAAAATCCTGGCAATAATAATTTGTATTTTTTGTAATACAAACACATCAGCATATACAGCGCCAGCATCCAGAACATAAACCCCGGACTGTACAGCATCGAGAGAACGGGCGTGTCCTGGTGCGGGGTTTCATAGGCAAACCGTTCCAGCCGTTCCGAAAGCCACGGCAGTTTGCTGTCCCTTTCTATATATAGAAAATCCGGACTTCCCGCGATCTCTTCCGATAACATATCATATTCGATATACGGATGCCACGCGCCGGGATCCCTGTAAATCATATCAGGATACCAAAAACCCAAATTCAAGCTAAAGAAAGCATCGATATAGGTCAGCGGGCATTTTAATCCGATTTTGATCCATTTTATAAAATTTCCGAATAAATCTTGTTTTAAAAAGTCTGTATTAAACGACCTCTTGGGCAGATCCGAAATCCTGGGCTGATAGGAAGAATACGCCGGTATCAGCTGTTCTATCCAGCTTCTTTCCTCTTCCGTAAGTTCCTCATAGTTATCCCGCATTACTCTGGATAGTTGCTGGATCGGAACGCTCAGCGCCTCTCTGCTGTCTCCCTTAATGACCCCGAGCGCGGAATGCAGCGGGCCGAAATAGAGCTGGTTGCACACAACGCAGATAAGAATGAGAACGAGCGCCCGTTTCCAGTATTTCCGCAATACTATGACAAAAAAGGGCGCAAAAACAAGAAACGCGTAAAATCCGTTATTCCGAAACGCAAATACCAAAAAGAATGCCGCACAGAACGCAAGCTGCTTTTTCCAGGATGTAAAAAATTCGCCGGGCGCTCTTACCGCGTCGAATACCAAAACGGCCGCTAACGCAAAAAATCCCGAAAACAGAACATCTTTTGTTCCGCTGACTGCAAACAGCGGATTGAAGGGAAGGAATGCGAAAAAGATCCAGGATGCTGCCTGGAGGGATACCGGCGCTTTGATTTTAGCAAGATAATGACAGATATATGCAAAAATCAACGACATAATCAGCATTTGCAGTACCGAATAGATTGCAAAACCTGTCTGATAACTGCCAAACAGCTTATCTCCCAACAACGTAAGTCCTCCCATCAGCAGGGTATGCGCGATGGGGTGATGCCCGCTGAGGCCGGTTTCAAATTGTTTCATCTGGTAAATACAATCGTACCCGTATACGCCGGGGTAAGACGCGAGAAAGACAGGAATCCAGAGGAGAAAGATCGCGCCCCAAAGAAGCAGCAAAAATTTTTTAGATGCCAGAAAATCCTGATTCATTTTTAGTACGGGAACGTACGGCTTTTGGGACATACGGTCTGCAGCAAAAAAAATCTGCGCTAGGGCACATGCGGAGACCGGCGTAAATTTTAAAATTGCGAGATAGGTTTTTAGGCGGTTGATTTCCGTATGATCAATCAGGTAGACCGACGAGCCGACTGCCAGCGCCGCGGATAAAAGAATACCGAATACGAGACAAAATACGATAAGCCGCCTGTTTTTGGGGTGCGATAACGTCTTGTAAATCAAAAAAGAAAACAATCCGAACAGGAGAACGGCTACGATACTATTGGAAATAACTTTCCAATCGAGCCAGAACTTCAGAATCTGGGGAAAGGCGTCGAGTCCGAAAAAGGCGAATAGGAAACTGCCTGCGAGTAAAATATATTTTTTATATTTTTGATAAACCCCCTCTGACTTCATAACTCCGCCTCACAGTCCTTTTTCATCAGCTGAAATTCGTTCAGCCGCATTTCGAAGTTTTGTTTCTCATGCTGCCGGATCACGCTGAGCATCAATCCGCCGAAGAAAGACTGGATCGCCGCAAGCACTGCAAAACCGCTGACGATCAGCGTCGGAAATCTGTCCACTCTTCCGGTTTTAATAAAATCAATCAGCACCGGAATAAACATGCACGCGGAAATCAGCGTAAGAAGCAATGCAATGGCTCCGAAGAACGCCATCGGTTTATAATTTTTAAATAAGCGGACGATTGTTTTGAGTACGCGCATTCCATCGGAATAAGTATTTAATTTCGAGACGCTCCCTTCCGGCCGGTCGCGATAATCGACGATCACATTCTTTAAATGCATATTCTTGTCCAGCGCGTGAATCGTCATTTCCGTCTCGATTTCAAACCCTTGTGACAGCACGGGAAACGTTTTCACAAAGTTGAAACTAAACGCGCGGTATCCCGTCATAATATCCCGGACATTGTTTTTAAACAAAAAATTGATCAGTCCGCGCACAAGCCGGTTTCCAAAATTATGGAACGGACGGTTATTTTCTGTAAAATACGTGGACGACAGCCTGTCCCCGATTACCATATCCGCGTTTTCATTCAATACCGCGTCTACCATTTCCCGTGCGTTTTCCGATGGATACGTATCGTCTCCATCGATCATCAGATAACACTTGGCATCGATTTCACGGAACATTGTGCGAATCACATTGCCTTTCCCCTGCTGCCGTTCATAGCGCACGACGGCGCCCGCCGAACGGGCGATCTCATCCGTATGATCTGATGAATTGTTGTCATAAACATAAAAAGTTGCTTCCGGAAGTACCTTCTGATAATCTTCAATTACTTTTTGGATGGTTTGGCTTTCATTATAGCATGGAATTAAAACTGCGATTTTATCCATTTCAATCGTCCTCTCCCTTTTCAATCGCTTCCGTTCTTTTTTTCTTAAAAATAATCCACTTGCTGAAAATGTAATTCAATATAATTACTGCGGCCTGCGCAATCGTTTTTGCAATCAATTCTCCAACCGGTATTTTGTCCATTATTATATTATCCATATGGAAGAGTTCAATGCACAGAAACATAATCGCGTAATCAAACGCGAGCGTAACCAGACGTGCGCTGAAAAACAGAGCGATTTCGCGGGATAACTGCCGAGGACCCG
>CABQCN010000200.1 GCA_902462635.1 uncultured Oscillospiraceae bacterium | reverse complement strand
CAGAAGGCACTGGAAAATAAAACGACGGCTTATATCGTATGCGGCGGGGCGGCGGCGATCGTGACGGTTCTTTATATCATAATCGCCTCCTGCGGCGGCGGGCGCATCAAGGATCTGAAAGAAGCGCTTTTTGATCTGGAAGAGGATCTCGCCGGGCTTTTATCGGCGGAATATCTTTACGGGGCGAAAAATCACACGTATAACAGGGACAATATCAACGCCGCGCTGGAAAAACATACGGAGGAATATAAGCAGGCAAAGGCAACGCTGGACAGCGAAGATCATAAAAATAACATCGATCGGGAATATCTGGCCGCCGTAGAAGAATACACACAAAAAATCGCGTATACAAAAGCATCTGCCGATGCGCTGAATAAAACGGCCGACGAGCTGGGAGACCGTGAGGATTTGTGCGCGCAGAGCGCGGAGCTTGCGCAGCGGATCGAATCCTACAAAAGAAAATTCGAGTGTCTGGCGCTGGCGAAAAACGCGCTGGAAGATGCGTATCAGCGCTGGCAGGCAGATCTCGGCCCCGTATTCGGAAATGAAGCCGGCCTTTTACTGGCCCGCCTCACGAACGGACGCTACAGCGATCTGCGCGTAGCGCGCAATTTTGAAATTACGCTCCGCAGCGGCGAGGGCGCGATGTATCATTCCTATAATTACAGCGGCGCGACGATCGACCAGATGTATCTGGCGCTGCGCCTCGCGCTCGTAAAAATCATTTCCGCGCCGGAAAGTATGCTGCCGTTGATTCTGGACGACCCTTTCGTACAATACGACGCAAAACGGAAACAGTACGCATATGATGTCATCGAACGGTTTTCCGCGGAGAACCATACGCAGATCCTTTTAACCGTCTGCAGGAACGACGGGTTCCCGCAGGCATTCAGCGTTACAGAGCTGCAGAGCGTGTAAAAAAGTCTAAGCGGGGCGGCGGGCATGATAAAAACGATCATAAAAAAGTTTATACCTGCGTACGATGACACAAAGGATAAAAAAGTGCGGGAGCGGTACTGCGTGCTGGCCGGAGTGCTTGGGATTCTCTGTAACATGGCTCTTTTCACCGTAAAATTAATAATCGGACGCTTGATGAACAGTATTTCGATCCTGTCGGACGCATTCAATAACCTCTCCGATATGGGTTCTTCCGTTATTTCCATATTGGGAGCAAAAATGAGCAACCGCCGCCCTGACCGCGAGCATCCGTTCGGGCATGGACGTATGGAATATATCGCTTCTTTTATCGTTTCCTGTATCATCCTGATCGTAGGATTCGAGCTGTTCCGCTCTTCGCTCGACAAAATATTCCATCCTGAACCGGTCCGGTTCAGCATCCTTTTAATAGGGATCCTGACCCTTTCCCTGCTGGTAAAGGTCTGGATGTTTTCTTACAACAGATACCTGGGAAACCGCATCGATTCCACGGTGCTCCACGCGGCGGCCTCCGACAGCCTGAATGACGTCGCCGCCACCGCCGCCGTCATCCTGGCAACAATCATCGGAAATTACGTTTCTTTTCCGATCGATGGCATCATGGGCGTTGCCGTCTCCATCTTGATTCTGTTCGCGGGCTTTAAAATTGCGAAAGAGGTCGTTGACCGCCTGCTGGGGCAGCGCCCCGATCCCGCGCTTGTAAAAGAAATCGCCGATATGATTTTATCGTATGAGGGAATCATCGGGATCCACGATATGATCGTACACAATTACGGTCCGGGGCGGAATTTCGCCTCCGTACATGCGGAAGTCGCCGATGATTCCGATATCATTCAAATCCACGAGATCATCGACGCGGCGGAGCAGGATATTTTACAAAAAACCGGTGTTATGATCGTGATCCACATGGATCCCGTTTCCCTGAACAGTCCGGAAACACGGGAACTAATGAACCTTGTCCGTGAAATCACCGCGGATATCGACCCTGCCCTCACGATCCATGATTTCCGGATCACGAAAGGCCAAAGCCGGATCAACGTGATCTTCGATCTGGTGGTTCCGGTCGAAACATCGCCGCAGCGCCGCAGAGAAATTACCGCCGGGATCACGGAACGCCTCCGGGCCGCGGATCCGCGGTATGCCGCCGTGATACAAGTGGACACTTCGTTTGTTTCATAACAAATCATATATTTCGAATAATTTATTGACTTTTCACCCTTCCGTGATATAATATATCCAGATTTATAAATGGGTGATTGATATGACCGGAGCAAGAAACTGCCATTGCGTGCCACCGCGATTCGCGGCAAGGAGGTATTATTTGAAATTTATTTTATCCGTGCGCAGAGCCAAGCCGTACGCTTGGTTCTGCGCACGTTTTATTTGCGCTGCTTAATATAATAGAATAGGAGGGAGGAACCTTATATGCGCAAATATAAACTTCTTTCCGTCTGGCTGCTGATCTGTCTGGTTTTCTCAGGCTTTACGTACCGCGGCGGTTCAAACATTGCAGATACTTCCGAACCCGGGCAGGCGCAGAACGTTCTGCAGGAAACGACGGCGGTTCCGGATACAGTATTTTACAAAGAGGACATCCCGGAAATTGTAGGATATGAGACGGCGGCGGCGGAACGATATACGAAAAGGCTCCGTGAAGAAGAAAAAAGCTTAAACGAAGTGATCTTCAGGGATACGGACGGCGTCAATACGCAATATTTATACGCTTTTCCGGTAAAATATAGCGACGGCGGCAAGATCAAAGACAAAACATTGCATCTCGAAACGGATCAAAGCAACGGCAAGACGGTCTTCCGTTCCGCGAGCAACGATATCGTGACCTCCTTCGGCGAAAACAGCTCCGACGGCATCCGCCTCGAATATAAGGAGATTTCGCTGCTGTTGAAGCCGGAAACAAAAGCAAGGGATTTGAAACAGTCTGAAGCATCTTCCCTGCCGGAATTTGCGGCGGATCAAAAGTCTGTTTCCTTCCGCTTGAATCCACAGATTACCCGCAGCATCTCTCTGACGTATATGGGCTTTTCGGAAGAAATTGTACTGCAGAAGGCCGCCGGGCAGAACGAATTTGTATCCCGCCTTTATACAAACGGACTGGAGCTTTATCAGAACGGCTTCGGACAGCTGTTATTGCGCAATGCAGATGGCGAAACGGCTGCTTATGTCAGCGATGCCGCTGTGTTTACTGCAGACGACCGGAACAACCGGCTGCTTTCCTATACTTTTGAAACGGTAGTACCGCGGGAAGAATATCTGCTGCGCCTTACGCTTCCGGCAGAATATCTGACAGACGAAGCTACCGTCTATCCTTTAAGCCTGAATAACAGCATTGAGATCAATACGAACGGCGCCATCGAAGACGTTACGATCAACAGCGGCGCGGGTTCTTCCGGAACTTCCGGTTCTTTATATATCGGAAAACGGGATTCTTTCGGGATATCCAGAACCTTGATGAAATTTCCGGGATTGAACCTTTCTTCGATCGCTGCAAATCAGATTGTCAACGCATCGGTTGAAATCCGGGATCTGCTCTGTGAAAGTCAGGTCATGAAGGTAAACTGTCACGCATTCACCGGAAATACGTGGAGCGAGGCTTCCGCGAATTGGTCCGGCGTCAGTCCAAACAGCTATTCCTCTTCCTATTCTACCCGTTCCGTTTCATATGGGAACGGGAACGCGCCCAACGATTCCCAGCGGTATTCCTTTGACGTCACCTCCATCGTGCGCAGCTGGGCAAACGGCACCTACGACAAAAATAAAGGCATCCTTTTCAAAGCAGAGGATACGATTGAAAACGGCGGGACATATATTCATAAAACATTCGCTTCCTCTAATAACAGTTCTTATAAGCCTTGCTTAAAGGTGGAATACAGCAGCATTACTCCAACAGTAACTTTTAATGCGCGGGAAATTACGATCAGAATGGGAAGCTCCAGGCAGCTCGAATACACCAGAAGCCCTGAGAATATCGGCGCGATCAATTGGGTGAATTCAAACTATTCCGCGCTTTCCATTTCCGCTTCCGGTGTGGTTACGCCATATTTTCCAGGCAGATACAGCGTAACCATATTGCTTTACTATAAT
>CABQCN010000199.1 GCA_902462635.1 uncultured Oscillospiraceae bacterium | reverse complement strand
CTTCGAAATCTCACAGGAGCGAAACGCACTGGAGCGCTGTATGCTGCAGTTTGCTTCTTTTGAGCGGCAAACGGAATATGACCGGGAACGCGGTATTTATACGTGCCGCATCTGGTTTGACACCGCTGACGAAACGGAGCTGCTGATTCGTATTTTAAGCTTCGGCCCGGTAATCAGGGTGCTGGGGCCGGAACGTTTTTTAGAACAGGTGAAAGAACGGATCCGCAGGCAGATCGGGTTTTTCTGTGCGGATGATTCTCTTTGAAGCGGCAGACCGGGGCGCGGCTGACATGCCTTCCGGTTCCGTTTAACCTCCGCTGCGGGGAAAATACAGCCGCTCGAATTCCTCGGCGGGCAGCGGCCGGCCGAGCAGGAACCCTTGGATATAGCTGAGCGGCATCGGACGCAGCGCGTCGAATTCCTCTTCCGTTTCGACGCCCTCCAGACAAGTATCAATGCCGAGCACGCCGCATAATTCTACGACCAGGCGTAAAAAGGCGTTGTCAAACGAATTGGACTGGATGTCTTTCACAAAGGTGCGGTCGATTTTGGCAATGTCGATGGGTGCTTTTTTCAAAATACCGAGCGAAGAATAACCGGTGCCGAAATCATCCATCGCGATGCGGATGCCGCTGTGACGGATGCCGGCGAGCTGCTCGGCGACCTGTTTCATGTTTGCGGCAAGATAACTTTCCGTCAATTCTAAAATAATATTTTTGGGATCCACGCCCGCGTCACGGACGGTCTCCATCATAAAGTCGTAAAAGGTTTCGTCTTCCAGCTGCAGATAAGAAAGATTGATGCCGATCTCGAAATCCGACATTTGATTTTTCCAGCGCGCGCAGGTACGCAGGACGTCTTCAAAAATCCAGCGGCCGGCCGGCAGAATCAAACCACTCTGTTCCAGCAGCGGGATAAATTCGTCCGGCCCCACCGCACCGTATTTATCACAGCGCCAGCGCGCAAGGGCTTCGGCGCCGATCAGCCGGCGTGCGGAATCGAAAATCGGCTGGTAATACATCTGGAACCCCCGGCATCCCTGCTCGACGCTTTCGCGCAGCAATTCGGTCAGCTCGAGCGTCCGCCGGCGGTTTCTTATGATTTCCTCCGTATAATATTCCATACGGTTTTTGCCGCGCCGTTTGGCGTAATCGAGCGCATACGCGGCGCCTTGCGTCAGTTCGATATAGGAAGCGCCGTGCTCCGGCGCAAACGCACAGCCGCAGGATAGCGTGCAATAAAATTTTTTGCCATCAAAGATTTGCTGCTCACTAAATGTTTCCTGAATCGAATAAAAAAGCTGATCGGCGGCGGTATGCGAGTCTCCGCGGAGAAGAATCGCGAATTCGTCTCCGTCAAGCCGGTAAACGGCAGCATTGGACGGAAGCAGCGACCGCAGACGCTGTGCCGTGATCCGGATTACTTCATCGCCAAAAATACGGTCATAAAGGGAGTTGATGTGTTTGATTCCATCGATGCCCAGTATCATAAAGGTGAGGGGACGCGGCGCGGCGGAATCCAGCAGCCCCATCACCTCGTTTTCCAATTCAAATTTATTGAACAGACCCGTGAGCGGATCGATTTTGTTTTTCTTGCCGAGATTCGTGATAAACCCGGCAAACAAAACGGGGGTTCCGGTATCGTCGCGCTCCAGGTGTCCGCGGCAGCGCAGCCATACCCATTCGCCACGCACGTTCTGCGCGCGGTACTCCACGCAGTGCAGATCCGTGCGCCCGTCGACAATTTCCTGATTGGATTCCAAAAAAATACGTTTATCATGCGGATGTACCTTGGCGCCCCAAACTGCCGCCGCATTTGCTACGATTTCACCCGGCAGACCGAATTCCGCAACCATTGCGGGCGGATAACGGAAAATTCCCGTTCTCATATTGCAGACGTAAATGTAATCATCCGTGCTTGCGATCAGCGCATCGTATAAACGATTCGTATCGTAAGCAAAAACCGCCGCCGCATTTTCCGCGTTCGGCGCGGAAAGCAATGCTTCCGCGCGGCGGATATGCAAATTCCGTTTCTGTTGGTACATACGTTCGTCGGCGCGTGCCAGCACGTCGCGCATCGGGATCCCTTCGCGCACTTCGACGATGCCGTAGCAAAATGCGCCGCCTTCCGGGGACCGGTCCGGATGTTCCTCCTCGAAGCGGGCAAGCGCCTGCTGCATGCGCGCTGCTGCGTCGCTCTGGCATACGCCGGGCAGGACGGCGACAAATTCGTCGCCGCTCAGGCGCATCAGATATTCCCGTCCGTGCAAGAGGCTGCGTACCGTTGCGGAAATCTGTGTCAGCAGCATATCGCCCGCAGCGTGCCCGTAGAGGTCGTTGACAGTCTTTAAGCCGTTGACATCGAGCATGCATACGCTGAGCGGCCGGCCTGCGGCGGCAGATTCTTCCAGCAGGCGCGCAAGCGTTTCTTTGCCCGCAAGCCTGCTGAGCGCGCCGGTCAGTTCGTCGATCATCGCCGCCTTATAAAGGCGGCGCGTTTCCGTGACATCCGTCGAATGCTGAAAATGGACGAGCCGCCCATCCATCCAACGCATCAGGCTGTCGTAATTTTCGTAAATCTGTCCGGTAATGGAGTTATGTTCTTCCCACACGTAGGCAGGAACGCTTTTCTCATTTGTCAGCAGCCGCACGGGGCAGAAACTGCATCTGCCGTTCTGTCCCCGCTGCAGCACTTTCCAGCAAATCTGCCCTTCCGGCGACTCCAGACCGAAAACACGTTTCATCGAGCTGTTCATAAATAAAATTTCATCCGTTTCCGGATCGGTTACGTAGATACAGGCATGCGTATTGTCCATCATATGGTTCCAGACCCAATTATGCAGGGACGCATCGCGCCGCTGCTGTTCGGCGCGCAGCGCGTAGGTATAGACTTCGGCAATGCTTTCCAGGAGAGCCTGTTCCGCATCCGACCAAGCGCCTTCGCGGCGTTCAAAACAAATCGCGCCCAACCTGTCTCCCTCGGGCAGGCGGAGCGGTCTGATCAGAAAACTGCCGTCTGCCGCGGCCGGTTCTGCGCCGCACGCGCACCTCCGGAGCGTTTCCTGCAGCGGCTCCCGGATCTCTTTTTGCGGTTCCGTCAGGAAAGCGCCGCTTTCCTGACCCTGTATTTTATAAAATAAATAAATCCGTGCAAGGTTCTGCGCCGCGCGCATGGCGAATTGCCCCAGATTTGAAAATTCTGACGGGAACGATGAAAAATTTTCATTTGTTTCCACCTGACGCGTCCTCCTTCGGCCGAAGCGTAAATTTTTTTATTGATTTAGATGAAAAACACCGTACAAGTATTTATAAGTGTTTATAAGTACAGCTCAAAAATGGCTTAGGTGCTGGATTTATGGAGTTTGTTCTTAAAAACGTCAAACTATAATGGTCAATCACGAAACAAAACGACATTTTTACAGAGTGAATGGAATTGTTTCGCCTGCCTTTTTTATATTCCGAAATCCGCATGACACAAAGCTCATTTGACCTCTACTGCGTAAGATCCTCCCATAATTCAGATTGATTGCTAACAGAGAGGAACAGGCGGCACTGCCAACGACGGCGCCGCCGTTGATTTCATCGCAAACAAGGATGACCGGCTTTGCTATCTCAAACATACGCTCATAATATAAAGTTATTTGGTTTCGTATTGATAAGGAACATAAGGTAAAATCGCCCATGTTACATCATCTTTTGATAAACTCCTCGGCTCTAAACCTTTATATCCTGCGGTGGCTTTATAGCAAGGGTATTTTTGGCAGTCGGTGCAAGCCGTTAAGCCTTTTTCTTCTGCGCATTTCAATTCTTCGCACCACTCTCCCCCCATACAAGGGTGCGGTTTCCCCACTTCTTGAACTCCGCAACCGGGACAGCGGTCACCCCAACCATCACCGTACACATTTATTAAATGCTGTGTAATCATTGTTCTGAATTCTTCGTTCATATCCGAATAATGAATACATAAGTCGCATCTATGCCCGCATTTTGAATAAATTGCATTTTCTTTTGGAAATGGTTTTCTGTTCGGCTTTTTTTTAATCAAAATCAATTTTTTGACTTCTTCTAAAATTTCTAAACTATCCACATCTATAAACAT
>CABQCN010000198.1 GCA_902462635.1 uncultured Oscillospiraceae bacterium | reverse complement strand
TTTATACACGCCGGGCACGGAACTTCTTTTTGCCGGTCGCTTTGCCTATAACGCCTCCAAAGATCCGGAGGATGCCGCTACGAATTATGTCGCGCCGCTTTGCACGTTATGCCTCGAATCCTATCAGCCGCTGGAATACAGTTATCTGATCACAACGGGCGATGTTTCGGAAATCCGGGAGACTTTTACAAAACACAGGGCGTTCCGGCAGAACACCTCGTTCCGGAACTTTAAAAAAGAAGAAACCGTTTAAAATGAAAAATACCAGAATGAAGCTGCTTTGCGCGGTGTTATGCGCTGCGCTTCTGCTCACGGCAGGCTGCGGTACAAAAGAACCGCAGACGCCCTCCGCGACGGAACCGGGAAAGGAAGAGACCATGATTGAAAATAATGTACACAAAGATAAAATTGTAACGGAGGCATCGTTCCGAATTCCAAAAAAGCTGGAAGACCGCAAATCGGATTTCACGATTCCCGTTTTATTTACGGACGGATGCGTACTCCAGGCCGGCATGGCGGTCCGCCTGTGGGGATCCTGCGTTTCCGACGGCGGAATCGCAGTGCGCCTGACAAAAGACGGCGGCGGAACGTCCAAAGTATTTTACGGGAAAGTGGAGAATCAGGCGTTTGAACTTTTTATCGAAGGGCAGGCGCCCGGCGGTCCGTATACGCTTGAATTTATTTCCGAAAGCGGCGGCTGCTATGAAATGAAAGATATTTTGTTCGGCGAGGTTTATGTGCTTGGCGGACAATCGAACATGGGATGGGCGATGGGGCAGTGCTACGACGGCACCACCGATAAAATGCTTTATCAGGATATCATCGATTCCTGTGAAAATCCGCAGATCCGCGAAATGATGGTGTGGCCGGTCAGCTCCAAACGACCGGTGGAATTGCTCGACAATTGCCGCAGCTGGCGTCCCGTCACGCCGGCGACGATTAAAGAACTCAGCGCGGTGGGATACTTCTTCGCGCGGCGGTTCTACGAAGTTCAGAATGTGCCGGTAGGCCTTGTTTCCGCTTGTATGGGCGGCGTAGCGCTCGATAAGTGGGAGGTTGGCGGCGAATGGTATAACGGCCAGGTCCATCCGATCCGAAAGATGACGGTACGCGGCGTCCTGTGGTATCAGGGCGAAGGGGATCCGGAGAATTACGGAGAACGTCTTGCGGACATGATCGGAGACTGGCGCAGGGAATTCGATAACCCGGGACTTTTGTGGGCTACGGTGCAGCTTCCCCGCTATGTCAACGAGGCTTCTTATTATGCCAGCAGGGAAGAAGATAAAAAAGCAGGTACGCTGGTAAAGGATTATACCTACTGCGTTACGATCGATACCGGACTGTACCCGGACATGGCGGCGACGGGCGATACGCTGAATGCGGACGGAATCCACCCCTATGAGAAGGAACCTGTCGGCACGCGCCTCGCCGATGCCGTTATCGGAACCTTTTACGGAAAAGAAGGCTTGTGGACTTCCCCATACGCGCAGCGCGCCGCGGCAAACGAAGACGGCAGCGTGACGGTGACTTTTGCCAATGAAGGCGGCGGTTTGATGCTCGCGGGAAGCGCGGGATTCGAGCTTGCGGGAGCGGACGGTACATTTTACGATGCCGTGCCTACGCTGGTCTCCAAGAACGAAATTTCACTGCAATGCAGCGAGGTGGATGCGCCTGTCACTGTGCGCTACGGGTATAAAAATTTCAGCTCGCTGATCGCCGGGCCTGTTACGAGCTGCGCGCAGTCCGTCTGCGTTTATAACACGAGGCCGGAAGCCGCAGGCTCGGCGGCATATCCGGCGGAACAATTCACGATTTCTCTGAAGTAAGGGTTCGAAACGGAACGCTTATCCTAAAAGGATTTTATCGAAGGCTTCGCGGAGCGCTTCTTCGGAGGCCGCCGCGGAGCCTTGTATCATTTCCCGGCGTCCGCCGCAGGCGGCGCCGAGCGTTTCGCGCAGAAGCGCGGCGGCCGCGCGCAGATCCGTTTCCCTGGAACCCATTACGAAACGGTAGGCGTCTTCCGCGCCGTCTTCCGGCGCGCAGACGGCGCAGATTCCGTTTGTTTTTTCTGTCAGCAGATTTACGAAGGTTCGCAGGTCGTCAAAGGAACCTTCCTTCTCAAAAAGCAGGATGTTTCCGTTTGTAAAATCGCAGCTTTCCGCGCGCAGCGCGTAATATCTGCGCAGCGCGGCGGATTTTGCCGCCTTCAGGAGGCCGTTTTCGGCCTGCAGCTGCGCGACGCGGGGGCCGAGTTCGTCCGGTTTTGCGGAAAGGGCCGCGGAAAGCGTTTTTACCTGTGTGAAGCGGTGGGAAAGCTCCGCGAACGCTCGGGAACCCGCCAGCATGGCGACGCGCGTCCCCCCTTTATATTTCTGGAACCCGATGATTTTGATCAGGCCGATTTCTCCTGTGCGCGCAACGTGCGGCGCGCAGCAGGCACATACGTCCACGCCTTCGATTTCGACGAGGCGCACGGTGGACTCGAAATTTTTTTTACTCCTGAAGGAGATCCCGCGCAGCGCATCGGGTTCGCGGAACCGGATCGTAACCGGAAGGTCTGCGTACACTGCCTGATTTGCTTTCTGTTCCGCCGGCGCAAGCTGTTCCTGTGTTAAGATCCCGTTGAAATCCATTGTGATTTCCTCTTCCCCCATGTGGAAACCGACATTCTCATATCCGTACAACGTGTGTATCGTGCCGGAAAGAATGTGCTCCGCAGTATGGTTCTGCATATCGGAAAAACGCTTTTCCATATCGACTTGACCTTCTACGGCGCTGCCGGCCGCCAGAGGCTGTGCGACCGTATGATAGATTACGGATCTTGCGGAATCCGTGCGCAGGCCGAGTACCGGCAGGCCGCCGAGCGTCCCGCTGTCGGAAAAACGCGGTCCGGTCCAATACGACTTCATACGTTCCGTATGGATCTGCTTTACAGCTGATTACCGTGGCTGTAAAATTTCCGCAATGTCCGTCTGTTTCATATAATTTCATAAAAAACCTCCTGTCTCACAGATCCGGTGCGCTTTCTATTTTACCATACTGAAGAGCAGTTTCGTAGACGCAAAATATTTCTTTTCTGTGCGGGAAACTGTGCTATAATACGCCGGGTGGTATTTTATGGCAAAAGATCTGACAAGAGGAAATCCTTTTAAATCGATGCTGCTGTTCTCTCTGCCGATCCTGATCGGCAACGTCTTTCAGCAATTGTATAATATGGCGGATACGATCATCGTGGGGAATACGGTTTCCTCCGATGCCATGTCAGGCGTCGGCTGCACGGGAGCCGTAAGTTTTCTCGTACTTGGCCTCGTATGGGGACTGACGGCCGGTTTTGCGGTCAGAACGAGTCAGATGTACGGGGCGAAAGATTACGATGGGATGCGGAAAAGCGTAGCGGTATCGCTGGAATTGTGTATCGTCATGACGCTTCTCCTGACCGCGGCAGCCGTCCCGCTGACGGGTCCGCTGCTGCGGATGATGAATACGCCCGAAAAATATTTCGATTACGCATACTTTTATCTGGTAACGATCTTCGGCGGCATCGGCGCTACGATTTTATATAATATTGCCGCAAGCACGCTGCGCGCGGTGGGAGACAGCAGGACGCCGCTGGTTTTTCTGATCTTTTCGGCGGTTCTGAACGTCGGACTCGATTTCGTCTGCATCGTTTTCCTGCGGATGTCGTATACGGGAGCGGGCGTCGCCACGATCGCAAGCCAGCTGATTTCCGGCGCCGCAAGCCTGTTTTATATGTTCAGGGCCTATCCGGAGCTGAAGCCGCGGAAGACCGACTGGATTCCGGATTTTAAAATGATCAGAGGACATATTTCGATCGGACTGCCGATGGCGCTGCAATTTTCCATTACCGCGATCGGCTGCATCTTCCAGCAATCGGCGCTGAATTCGCTGAACGACAGCCTGCCGGGCGTGGTAACGGCCTATACGGCGGCAACGAAAATCGACAATATTGCTTCGCAGACCATGGTGGCGCTCGGTACCGCAATGGCGACGTATGCCGGTCAGAATTACGGCGCGAAAGAATACGGCAGGATCAAAGACGGGGTTTTTGCCGGCATGGTTTATTCCGAATGTATTTTCCCGTTGGGAAAC
>CABQCN010000197.1 GCA_902462635.1 uncultured Oscillospiraceae bacterium | reverse complement strand
ATCCGTCTTCTTGAATTTTTGGATTTATACAAACTGTACCATAGAAAAGAGCTGAAAAAAAGGGTGCAGACTCAAAAAATGAGAATGCAGCCCTTTGTTAATATAATTTATTTGTAATAAAAGACTTGTTACAAAACTAAGGAATGGACAGTCGGCCTGGATATGACTCCATCATCCTTCCGCCTCCCAGCAGAAGGCGGCCATTGGGACACCGGCACTGTTGCATATATTGAGATTCTCCGGGAAAGAAGCCGTCGTAATCGCGTTATACCGCACCGCGGTAAAAGCGCTGCCGTGCGCAACGGAAAGTTTCGAGCCGGAAACGGAAACGTTCTCCGGCGTCACCCATACGCCGCCCGCCAGCACCTCAACCCCTTGGGGTGCGGAAGAACCTTCTGTTTTGAGGCCGTCTCCCACATGGGTAAAATACAAATCCGTCTCCCGATCGGATTTCACGTCCGCTTTTGCAAATACGGGGCCGGCTGCGTATTCGATGCTTTCCTCGGTGTAATCGCTATAGAACAGCGGCATCGCCATATCCGTGATCCGCTGCGCATTCGGCCATTTACAATACGGATGAAGATTGTTCCAGTATTCTTTGTTTTTCCAGATATCCGAAGAAACGGCGACAAAAGAATTCTCCAGAATGGAAGGAATATTGCCCATATAGGAGCGAACGCCGCCGAAATCCATATACGCCCAGGTACCGCCGGAAAAATCGGCAGGCTGCGTATATTCGGATGGAAGCTCGACGATAAATACAGGAAAGTCGTGATAATTCTGATTGATCTTATCTCGGTAATCCGTAACGAGCGTTTTGAAATTTTGCGGATAAACCTCGCGCAGTCCTTCCGTCATATCGCTTTCCCCCTGATACCATAGCATTCCGCTGATGGTGTAATTCATAAAAGGGTTGATATACTGATTGAACATCACGCGCGATTGCTGCGGTCCGATCGCGCTGTCCGCGTAATATCCTTTCTGGCTTTCGCTGTAGGAATCCACCTTGCATGCCTCCGCCGCTTCCGCGGACATAAACGCCGCCATAACGCAGCCTGCGGCGCTGCACTCGATGATGCCGACCGGTATTTCGTTGTTCGTTTTCTGAACGACCTGTTTGGCAAAGAAATAACCCAGCGCGCTCGTATTGAGGCAGGCCTTGCTCGGCAGCTCCCAGCCGCGGGTGTGATTGACATTCGTAGCGACATTGGACGTTTTGTCAGCGCCGAAGGAAGGATCGCTTATGACATTGCGGATGACGCGGATATTGTCGTCGTCCGTGATATCCTCCTTGGTAAACTGCTTATTATAGGCGTCGTCACTCGCCGCGTCTTGCAGGAAGTTGTTGACGACATATGCGGCGTTCGACTGGCCGATCACCATATAAACGTCGCCCACCAGCACATCGTCGAATTTTTTCTCCTGCGTTTCACTGTATACGCGCAGCGTATTTCCTTTTGCTGCGGAAGCGCCCAACGTGCCGTCCAGCGTGATCAGCCACGCGCCGTCCTCGATGACGGCGGACCCCTTCAGGCCCATGAATTCGGCGCATATCGTTTTGCCATCCTGATTCTTCGCCCATCCCCAGACGCGGATGTACTCGTCCCGCTGCAGCACCATATTGTCGCTGAACACCCTGGAAACGGTAAATTTCTCTGCGGTGGGAGCGACGTCTTCCGCTTTCTCGATTACAGGCGGCGTTCTTTTGGCGTAGTTCGCAGTCAGATCTTCCTTTTTATAAAGATCTTTCGAACCGGTGCAGCCGGAAAGCGCCGCCGCGAGCATTACAAACAGCAGCAGGACTGCCGGGAATTTTACAGAAAATTTCATAGGTACCTCCGATTCTCTTTCTCAATAAATTTTATGAAAACATTATATCCCATGACGCTGCGGGATGCAATTCTGAATTTCATAAATAAAATAATCCGAAAGAACGAAAAGGAGCAAAAGCTATGGCTGATGTATTTTGTACGAATTGCGGTGCGAAGCTGACGGAAACCGAAAATTCTGCACGGCGTGCGGAGCGCCTGTCTCTGCGTATGCGCAAGATCCGCGATCACAGATCTTGCGGCAATATACGGCTGCCGGGCGGACTTATCATACGCGGCTCGCAAATTTTCGGTATTCGGCAGTGGGGGTCGGCGGCTATCTCGGCATGTTTTTTTTGTGGTATATGCCCGTTCCCGCGATTGACAACCGACGCGCCGTATAGTAAGATTGCACAGACAAAAACAATTTGATACGGCGGTGGTTGACATATGCGCTTCAATGGAAAATCAACAAAAATCTCGGTAAGCCTGACGGTACTTGCGTTGCTCGCCGCGCTTTGCGTTACGTTCGCGGCCTGCGGCAAGAAAGAAGATGGCGGTGAAACGGAGGAAGAAACGATGCATTTTCAGATCAAAGCATCCCAAGGCAAAAATTATCCGGTAAACGGCGACAGCCCGCTCTCCGCTTCGTTTGCCTATGCGAACGGCATTGCAAACACGGTACAGGGTTTTTATACGGACGGGGACCGGACGCATTATGCACTGCGTAATCTGGACATGAGCCTGGTCCATAATCTGGACGGGTACGGTAAATTCAACGTCACGGATTTTGCAAACAAGGATGGCGTTTCCTATGCGAACGCCACGCTCGACGTTTATATCAGGACAGACGACGGTAAAATGTATTATTCCGGCAATTCGCAGTCCGCGGGCAGGATGAATACGACGCGGCTCGGATATTATTATTATGAAACGCATATCCGCGATCTCGGCTTTGCCGCGCAGCAGGAGATGAACGGATACCAGAAAGAAACCGTGATCGGTACCGGGGATGGCTGGACGGCAAATCAGATGACGGCGCCGGCTTATAAAAACGGAGAAATGACGGTCACCACGGAGAATACGGAAGATCCTTACGTATATAAGGCGGGTCTTGCCGTTTCCGCGGAGGATTTCGATGCGGTCGAAATCGAAATGAAAGCAGACGGCGGAACTTCCACGGGATATCTGTATTTCTTTACGGAAAAGACCGGCAACTTCAACGGCGCGCAGCTCACGTCTTTCAAAATCAAATCCGACGGAAAATATCATAAATATCTGATCGATCTGACCTCCGCCGGGGCCGACGGCTCGGCGCTTCGCGGCGTGCGGTTCGACTTGGGTTCGGCGCAGGGAGACAGCTTTACGTTCAAATCGGTGAAAGCGGTCAAAACGGGCGCCGGCGGCGTAGGATATAAGTTGGACAAAACGTTCCATGTATATTCCGATAAGCTCCATCAGGAATACCGTCTGGTAAAGCTGGAAAACGCGGACGCCGCCGCCTGCGAGTACGCGGAATTCGGCGTAGAACTGAAAATCCCGAAAGCAAACGTTTTGCAATCTAAAATAGAATATGCTGCGGACGGCGTCACGCCGGAATACGCCGCTTTAGATGTCAAGGACGTCGGAATCATCGGTTTTATCCTGCCGGCAAACGATACCCGGAATACGGTTTCCCTTGCGGAAGAAGGCGAATTCCTGGTGCTCCGCCAGTCCGTCTCGGATGCCGTCTTTGGAAGCCGGATTTACAACGATGAAACGCATGATTACGCGGGTATCGCAAAAGCAGCGTATGAAGAACGCAACCCGCTCACGAAGATCACGGCGTCCGGAAACCGGAAGTCGAAGGACCGCTATCTGGAATACGACGCGCTCAGAGGCGCGTACCGGTTCACGATGAACGGAACGGATTTCAGCACGGCGTATTACAATGACCCCAACGGCTATTACACATCCGAGATTTCCATCGAGAACGACGGCGGGGAGGAACGGAGCGTCTATATGTGGATGAACGGTACGGCCGGCTGTCTGGAATGCGCCGCCGTTGCCGACTCGAACGGAACGGTCGTGCCGATCCCGACACAGGTCTGCAAAAATTTCCAGGGAGAGATCGAAGAACCGTTTTACGATCCGGAAGATACGGCATACGGGGACAGTTTTATTCCTCTTCGCATCGGCGCGGGGCAGAAACTCGATTACACGTTATATCATTTATACCAGAATTGGGGAAAATTCCCGCTCAAACAGCTTTCGTCGATCCAATTCCATATCTCTTATTACCATCTTTCCACGGGCGTGACGGAGTCGAATTGTA
>CABQCN010000196.1 GCA_902462635.1 uncultured Oscillospiraceae bacterium | reverse complement strand
ATTTATTTAAAGGAAATCAAGAAACTGATCGCCGATAAAGAAGGTTTCAAAAAGAACGCCGGCAAAATAACGGCCGTCTATACGCCGCTGCATGGCGCGGGCGCAAAATGGATTCCCGAGGTTCTCAAGGAATGCGGCGTTTCCAATCTCCACACCGTGAAAGAACAGATGCAGCCGGACGGGAATTTTCCTACGGTCAGCCTTCCGAATCCGGAAGATCCCGCCGCGTTTCAAATGGCGCTGGAGCTTGCCAAAACCGTACAGGCGGACATCGTACTCGCATCGGATCCCGATTCCGACAGAACCGGCGTGTATGCCAGAACTCCGGATGGAGATTACGCGATGCTGAACGGCAACCAGATCGGAGTGATCTTGCTGGAACGGATCATTGACAGCCGCAACGCACGTAAAATGATGCCCGTCAATCCGTTCGTCATTTCCACCGTCGTTTCAACAAGGCTCACAAAACAGATTTGTGAAGCAAACAACATCGAATATATCGACGTACTGACCGGATTCAAGTTCATCGGGGAAAAGATCATGGAGCTTGACGAACGGGGCGACAAGAATTTTCTGTTCGGCTTCGAGGAAAGCTACGGATATCTGCCCGGCACGTATGCGCGGGATAAGGACGCGGTCGCCGGATGCCTGTTCATGGCAGAAGCCGCGGCGCATTACGCCGCCTGCGGAAAAACACTGTTCGAAGCGCTGGATGACATTTATAAGAAATACAGCTACCATAACGAGATGCAGGTATCCATCAACCTGAAAGGGGAGTCCGGCCTGCGCATGATCCGCAAAATCATGGACACGGTACGCGCCGCGGACGGAAAATTCACGGCAGACGTTCCCGCCGTATACACGGATATCCAAACTTCGGAAGTCACAAAGTACAACGCGGATGGCAGCGTCGCCTCCAAAGAAAAATCACCGCTTCCGTCTTCAGATGTGCTGACGTTCGATTACGGCGATCGCTGGTTCTGCCTGCGCCCATCGGGGACCGAACCGAAAATTAAGATTTATTTCGGAGGCATTGCGGAAAATTCGGATGCAGCTCATGAAAAAGCCGTTCGATTAAAGGAAGAAGTCATCGGTAAGATCATGCCGATTGTCAAACAATAAAATGGGCCGTTTAAATACAAATTTCGTACACCTTCACGTCCATACCGAATACAGCTTGCTGGATGGCGCCTGCAGGATCAAAGATCTTGTAGCGGCCTGCAAGGAGCGCGGTATGGACGCGCTTGCAATTACGGATCACGGCGTCATGTATGGCATCGTGGAATTTTACGAAGCATGCGGCAAAGCCGGGATCAAACCGATTATCGGCTGCGAAGTCTACACCGCCAAACGGACGCGGTTCGACAAAGCGCCGGGATTCGATAACGATTACGGGCATTTGCTGCTGCTCGCCAAAAATAACGTCGGATACCATAATTTAATTCGCATCGTCTCCAAAGCTTTCACGGAAGGTTATTATTACAAACCGCGGGTCGACCTTGACTTGCTGCGGGAATATTCCGAAGGCGTGATCTGTTCCTCCGCATGTCTTGGCGGCGACATCCCGCAATTGATTTTAAACGGAGATTACGATGGTGCGAAACGGCTTGCGCTGGAATATCTCGGAATATTTGGGGAAGGTAATTATTACCTGGAAATCCAGAGCAACGGACTGGAAGAACAGCGGACCGTCAATAAAGCATTGATCAAACTGTCCGATGAAACGGGAATTCCATTGATCGCAACAAATGACGTGCATTTTATCAATCATTCCGACGCCAGAGCGCAGGATATCCTGATGTGCGTGCAAACCGGCAAAAAATATAACGATACGGAGCGGATGCGCTTCAATACCGACCAGGTGTACCTCCGTTCGCCCGAAGAAATGGCGGAGCAATTTCCCGTCCGGCGCGATGCGCTGGAGAACACGGTCAAAATCGCCGAAATGTGTAATGTGGAAATCACGTTCGGCCGTCCCGTCCTGCCGCAATTCGATATTCCCGGCGGACTTGCGCCCGCGGAATATCTCCGAAAGCTTACATACGAGGGCGCGGCGTTCCGTTATGGGGAAACGCTGCCGGAGGAAGTCGAAAGCCGTTTGGAATATGAATTGTCCGTCATCAATTCGATGGGATACGCGGAATATTATCTGATCGTATGGGATTTCATCAAGTTTGCCAAAGATAGCGGCATTACCGTCGGACCCGGCAGGGGATCCGGCGCCGGCAGTTTGGTCGCATACTGTCTCAAAATAACAAATATCGATTCATTGAAGTATAATCTGGCATTCGAACGATTTCTGAATCCCGACCGGATCAGCATGCCGGATTTCGACGTCGATTTCAGCGACGAACGGCGCAAAGAGGTCATCGACTACGTCGTACGGAAATACGGCGAGGACCGCGTCGCGCAGATCATCACTTTCGGTACCATGGCAGCGCGCGGCGCCGTACGCGACGTCGGCAGGGTGCTCGACGTTCCGTATGCCGATGTAGACGTCGTTGCCAAAATGATCCCCATGTCTCCCGGAAAGCTGACCACCATCCGCGGCGCGATCGAACTCAATCCCGAGCTGCGCGCAAGATACGAAACGGATGCGGCAGTGAAAGATATGCTTGACACGGCTATCCAGCTTGAAGGAATGCCGCGCAACGCCTCGACCCACGCGGCCGGCGTCGTCCTCACAAGAGATCCCGTTACGGACTACGTACCGGTCCACAAAACAGGCGACAGCGTCGTAACGCAGTTTCCGATGGCAATCCTCGAAAAACTGGGACTGCTGAAAGTGGATTTTCTGGGACTGCGAACGCTGACCGTCATACAGGACGCAATCGAACTCATTCAGAAAAATCACGGCATCTCCGTCGATTTCGACAGCATGGAGATGGAGGATAAAAAAGTCTATAAAACCATCTCGGACGGAAAAACGCTCGGCATTTTCCAGCTGGAAAGCCCCGGCATGACGCGGTTTATCATGGAACTCCAGCCAAACAATCTGGAAGATATCATCGCCGGAATCGCATTGTACCGTCCCGGGCCGATGGATCAGATTCCGCGTTATATTGAAAACAAAAAGAATCCCGAGAAGGTAAAATACCTCCATCCGATCCTGGAACCGATCCTGGACGTCACATACGGCTGCATGGTATATCAGGAACAAGTCATGCAGATCGTACGCGACCTCGCAGGCTATACCATGGGGCAATCCGATCTCGTCCGCAGGGCCATGTCCAAAAAGAAGCACGAAGTCATGGAGAAGGAACGCGTAAATTTCGTAAACGGCGCAGCCGGAAAAAACGTGCCGCCCGACACCGCAAACAAGATTTTCGACCAGATGATCGATTTTGCAAGTTACGCCTTCAACAAAGCGCATGCCGCCTGCTACGCGGTAGTAGGGTATGAAACGGCATGGCTGAAAACGTATTATCCCGTAGAATTCATGGCTGCCCTTTTGAATAGTTTCATGGACCGTACGGATAAAATCGCTCAATATATCGCAGAATGCAAGTTGATGAACATCAAGATACTGCCGCCCGACATCAACCTAAGTTACGGTAAGTTTACCGTAAAGGACGGCAGCATCGTATTCGGTCTCGCAGCGATCAAAAACGTCGGCAGCCACGTTGTGGATCTGATCACAAAAGAGCGGGAAGAAAACGGTTTTTACAAAAGTTTCGGCGATTTCTGCGAACGGACGGCATGTACGGAGGTCAATAAACGCTGCGTGGAAAGTTTTATCAAAGCAGGCGTTTTCGGATCCCTCGGCGTAAAACGTTCCCAGCTTTTCAAGACGTTCGAAACAATCATGGAAAACACCGCCGCGGCGCAGAAAAACCGGGCGGAAGGTCAAGTCTCTCTGTTTGACCTGTTCGAAGGCGAGGATGCGGACGATGCCGGCGATTATGACGAGTATCCGGACATCCCGGAATTTCCGCAGGAGGATTTGCTTTCCATGGAGAAAGAAATGCTCGGGATTTACCTCTCCGGTCATCCGCTGGAGGGATATGCGGACGTACTCGGCAAAATTGCCAATCTGAAGAGCACCGACCTGATCGCCGATACGGAAGAGGATCTCGAGGGAATGGACAAATCCTTTTCCTCCGGCGTCAAAGACGGAATGACCGTATCGATCGGCGGGATTCTT
>CABQCN010000195.1 GCA_902462635.1 uncultured Oscillospiraceae bacterium | reverse complement strand
CAGTTACGGTAAAATGATCGATCTGATCCTAGCCGAGGCAAAACGGGACGGCACTATAAAATAATGGAAAAACGCATCACGGTTCCGGCGTATCGTCGGCTTCCGGAGAACCTGAGGGCGGCAGAGATGGATTTTCCGTCGGGGTCGGCGTGGGCGTTGGAGTCGGCGTCGGGGTCGGCGTCGGCGTTGGAGTCGGCGTGACATTGGATGAATTCGGCGAAATCGACACGGTATAAACATATTCGCCGATCACCGTAAATTTATCTGCATCGATGCTGGTAAAAGCCAGCGGGATGTGGTATTCGCCCACTCCACGCCCCGTCAGGTCGAGCGTGGGACCGAGAGACGAAACGGAAAGCGCATCCAGATCAGCCGATTTTCCTTTTACGCGGATCGAAAACCGTTCCGGGGTAAACGCATAGGCATACGAGGAGGTATCCTTGCCGGGCGTGCTGACCGAAGAATTGACATCCACGGTAAAAGATTTCACCTCATATCGCAAAATCTCCGCAGTCACCTGAATTTGCGCCGTTCTGTACGCCGTCACATCCTCGGGCAGATATCCGGAAATATCAAACGTTCTGACGACATTCTCCGAAGCGCCGGAAACATCGATATCGCCGACATCAATGCTCGCAACATTCCGCAGCTCCGCCGCGGGTCCGCGCAAAAGAACCGTTTCCGGCGACACCTTACTCTCATTCATATAATAATCGTCGTGCGGCGTGCCCATAATGCGGTAAACGACCGGCACACGCTTGGCGACTTCGATTTTCACCGTAATTTTCTCCGTATCATATTTTGCGGTAACGTCTTCGCCGTTCGTCAGGATAAACCGCCCGATAAACGAGCCTGTTCTGTTCGAATCGACCGAATCCTCCGCCAAGCTGTCCGCCAGGCGCACCCTGATGCACTCGATCTCCTCAATTTCGGAAGCAAAGCCGGAAATCTGTACGCTGCTCGGTTCGGCGGTCACGGAAAGAAATTCATACCCTTCCCGGAGCAGACTGTTGTCATACTCTACGACGACATCCACATTGCGCTGCGTCAGCTTATCAAATTTTACATCGACCGTCTTCGGATAATAGTCTTCTATTTTGATCCCGAGGCGCGAACACGCAGGTTTACTCACGCCCAGCGTCGTCGTTCCCGCATCCGTAATTTTAGAAAAATCTATTGCCGCATACAGGTCGGAAGAAGTCAGGTTGCCGATAATATCCGAACGGCCCGATGCCTTTACCGTAATATGATCCGGGAAAGAAAGCGTCTGATCGCTGAGGCCGTACGACGAAGGGCTGTTTTGATTTAAAACCGCAAGCGGGATTTCCAAAGAACGCGTTTCCTTCGGATTCGTATAATTGAGCACCAAAAGCCAGGAAACCACGCCGAGCAGTACGGATACGACGACGTAAAAACTTTTGCTTTTCAATATTTTATCAAGCTTTGCCTTTGCCATTGCCGTCCTCCTCCTGATTGCCCTTGCGCTTCGACTTCCGGTCGATCCATTTGAACAGACCGGCGACCTTGCCGCCGCTTTTCTTGCCTTTCTCCTGCGGCGCAAGTCCTTCCCGTAAAAGCTTCCGTAAAATGTCCGGCGTAATATTCCTCGTCAGTACGCCGTTGCGCGCCATGGAAATGTATCCCGTTTCTTCCGAGACAATTACCGCGATGCAGTCCGTGCTCTCGCTGATCCCGATTCCCGCGCGGTGGCGCGTGCCGAGATCCTTATTTAAATGCAGATTATTGGACAGCGGCAAATAACACGCAGCCGCATATATTTTGTTTCCGCGGATAATCACCGCGCCGTCATGGAGCGGCGTGTTTTTTACAAACAACAGACGAAGCAGCTGCGCCGAAACGGCCGAATCGACGATCGTCCCCGTCCGGATCACCTCGCTCAGATTCGTTTCACGTTCAAATATAATCAACGCGCCCGTCTTTTCTTCCGCCATCGCAGAAGTAGCTTTTACGACCTCTTCCACCAGAACGCTGATGTCTGCGGTATTTTGATTGCTCGCCGTGAAAAGCTCCCGGATCGGACTTTTGCCGAGTCCTTCCAGAATTCTGCGCAATTCCGGCTGGAACAGCACGATCAGCATCACGGGCAGTACCTCGATCACCATCTTCAATACGAAAGGAACCGTAGACAGCCGCAGCAGCTCGGCGACGAACGCCGCCAATAGAATCAATATAACCCCTTTAATCAGCTGGAAGGCCCGCGAATCGCGCAGCAGCGTAATCAGCAGGTAGAATACATACGAAATCATCAAGATGTCGATAATGATTCTGAAAATGTCCCACACGCTGCGAATCCCGAAATATTCAACTAAGAACGTCGTGATCCTATCGAAATCCGACGATGCCGCCAACCGCATAAATAAAACCTGCCTTTAAAGAGTCATCAGATATTGTATCACAATAAACAATGTCGTCGCCACCATCGATATGGCTAATATAAAACATATTATCCTGATGAGAAATTTATTAAAGTTTTGTCTTTTGTTCGTCTTCTTGCTCATCCGGCTTTCACACCTCCGCGTCCCGTGTTCCGTCCTGCACAGCCGCGCTGCCCTCCGTAGATGCGTATTTTACTTCTACGGAAGCTACCGTATAATTAAAAGATTTGATTTCCTCTTCCATTTTATCCGTAATCGCCTGCAGGGCCGATTCCATCTGCGCTTTCACCTGGTTGCACATCTGCGTCACTTCCAGGCGCATGTCGCGCAAATGCTTATTCTTATCGACGATATTTACACGTAAAACTTCGGATTTTTCTTCCAGCGCCTGCCGTTCCTTCTCCGCTTCCATTTTGGCGCGTTCCACAATTTCCCGCGCCGTATTTTCTGCGTTGATCAGCGCGTCGGCGACCTTCGTCTTTTCCTCCTGGAGTACGATATAGGAAGAAGAAAGACTATTATATTGTGCCAGCAAACCGTTATAAATATCCGCAAGCTCGCTGTACGCCTCTCCCAGTTTAATAATTTCACCGGTGTTGGCTTCGATGATTTCCGTGTAATGGCGGTTCAGCGCCTCCAGATATTCCGTAACGTATTTCTTTCTGTATTTTTTCAAAGGTAAGTCGAACGTCTTCGGCTCGCATCTCCCTTCGGCCAGGATCAGTTCTTTGTCAAACGGTTCTACCGGTTCAAGCGTTTTGATTTGAAACTGAGTCTCCAAGGTCATTCCTCCTTACATATCTGTCGAGCAGCGCGCGCAGTTCTTCAATCGGACGAAGTCCGATTATTCGCTGCTCCGTAATTCCATCTACGAGCAGCGCCAGCGTGGGAACGCTTGAAATACGGAATTCTTTGAGCGTTTTGGGACACTCCTCCACATTGACGGCGCCGACCGCAAGACGTCCTTCATATTCTTCCGCAAGCTGATCCAGTACAGGCGCAAGCGTCCTGCATGGTCCGCAATTCGGAGCCCAGAAATCAACCAGGACGGGAATTCTGCTCTTTATAATGATCGTATTGAAGTTTTCATCGCTGAAACGTATGATTTTATCGGAAGCCATTCATTTTCACCCAGAATATTTATAAGATTCGTCTCACCGATTCAGTATAAATCATACGCAATGTTTCGTCAACCGGATTTCTGCGGTTTTCCTTTGATTTACGTTAAAACAATCCGCTGATATTTCCCTTTGCATCGATGTCGATCCGCTCGGCAGCAGGCGTTTTCGGCAGTCCCGGCATCGTCATGATCGATCCGGTGAGCGCCACGATAAACCCGGCGCCGGCCGAAATCTTCAGAGAGCGCACTGTGATGGCAAAGCCCTCGGGAGCGCCCGTTTTCGACAGATCATCAGAAAAGCTGTATTGTGTTTTGGCCACGCATACCGGCAGGTTCCCGAAGCCGAGAGACTCGATCTGTTTTTTCTGCTTCAGCGCTTCCGGCGCGTACTGCACTCCCGTGCCGTGATAGATTTTGCGCACAATGGCGTTCAATTTTTCATCGAGATCCATGGAATCCTCATAGCAGAATCGGAAATGATTCCGTTGCAGATCGTCCTCGCACAGGCGCACGACTTCCTTTGCCAGCTGGACCGCGCCGTCTCCGCCCCGCGCCCAGACATCGGAGCACACTACGTTGACGCCAAGATCCCGGCATTTCTTTTCCATCAGCGCCAGCCCGAACCTGTTCAAAT
>CABQCN010000194.1 GCA_902462635.1 uncultured Oscillospiraceae bacterium | reverse complement strand
GTGCAAGTCATCGTTGATGAACTCCGGGGAGAACGGATCGATATCATAAAATGGAGTCCCTATGCCGACGATCTGATCGCAAGCAGCCTGAGTCCGGCAAAAGCGCTGCGGGTATTTATTAACGAAGAAGATAAATCGGCTACGGCAATCGTGCCGGACAGCCAGCTTTCGCTGGCGATCGGAAGGGAAGGACAGAATGTCCGCCTGGCCGCGAAACTGACGGGCTGGAAGATCGACATCAAGAGCGAAGCCCAGATTCGCGCCAGCGTCGAAGAAGAACTGTTCAACGACGGCGCGGAAGAAGAGGAAGCGGAGGAAAATACGGAAACAGATGCGCAGATCGATCCGTACGACGAAAACGGCAAATTTGATCCGGATTTGTTATAATAGTAAGGAAGTGAGGCAGTTTGAAACAAAAAAAGATTCCGATGCGAAGATGTATCGGATGCTATGAATCGAAACCGAAAAAAGAACTGCTGCGGATCGTCAGAAACAGCGAAGGGAAAATCTTGATGGATTTCAGCGGTAAAATGAACGGAAGAGGCGCTTATTTATGCGACGACGCCGGTTGCTTTGAAAAAATGGTAAAAGGAAACAAGCTGAGTAAAGAATTTGCGGCGGAAATCAAAACGGAAACGTATGAAACGCTGAGAACGCAATTTGAGAAGAGAACGGAAGCAGATAGCAGCAAATCAGGAGGTGGCGCTATTGGATAATAAAATCAGAGTACACGAGCTTGCAAAGCAGCTCAAATCCACGAGTAAAAGAATATTGGAAATGCTGAATGAAATGGGCATTGAAAACAAAAGCTATATGAGCGTGTTGGAGGATGACGAACTGCAGAGATTTTACGAGCATACCGGATTTAAATCGGAAAAAACCACGGAAGACTCCGCGGATGATCCGGCTGCCAGAAAAATAGCTGCCCAGAAAGAACAGCAGGCACAGGGAAAGTCTTCCGGCGTGATCGTCAGGCGGATCTTTGTGGATAACAGTTCTTCCGATCCGGCCCCGCAGACGCAGAAGCCCCAAAGCGGCGGAAAAGCCCCGGCGCAGAAAAAACAGCGGCAGAGCAGGGAAGCCGGTTCAGGACTCCGTTCCGGATATCAGGTCAGAACGGAATCCATTGAAGACCTGTATGTTTCGGAGCTGCCGGAAACAAAGAAAGAACCGGCGCCGAAAGTTTCGGAAGACACACAAGAGAACATGGAGGCGGCAAAATCCGCTTCCCCGGAGCCTACGGTAAGGCGTGTCAAACGCGTAAAGAAAGAGGCGGCCGGCAAAACGGAAGAAGCTCCCGCCGCGCAGAAGCCGGAACCATCTCCCAGTGAAGAAAAGGCGGAGAAAACCGCCGAAGAACCGGCAGACCAGCCCGCGGCGAAAGAAGAAAAATTCGTATTTAAACATTATGAATACGCCGAGGTGATCGATATCGAACTGGAAGAAGAACCGGCGCCGCCGATCGAACTCTTCCGGAAGCAGCCGGAACCGGCACAGCCGCACGCGGTACGCGAACGGAAAGACGCGCCTCCGAAACGGGAATTCCGCGACAACAGAGGCGAAAAACGCGATAATTACAAAAAGGCGCCCGTACCGTCGATCCCGACGGTTGATCCTGCCGTAGCAGCGCAGGAAGTAAAACGCGATTATGCCGGAAAGCTGATCGGAAAGCAGCAGGAACGGGAATCCGATAAATTTTCCAAAAAAGATGGCAGGAAAGACGCGCCCAAGAATACGCAGAATACGCAGAAAGATAAATACAAGTCGGCCCGGAAGCTTGTCGGGGAGAAAATCGGCGTTTCCGAAATCTATAACGACGAGTATAAAGTGTCGTATGACGTCGACCACAGCGGGCCGAAGAAAAGCACGAAGCCAAAGAAAGAGTTTATGAAGAAGGCCAGAGACTTCGTGGCATCCTCGCAAAAAACACAGCCGGTCATCGCGGTGCTTACGAACGTAACGCTGCCGGAATCGATGACCGTCAAAGACTTTGCAGAACGGATCAAAAAAACATCCGCCGACGTGATCAAAAAGCTGATGTTGATGGGCGTAATGGCAAACCAGAATCAGGTAATCGATTTCGATACGGCAGCGCTGATCGCAAATGAATTCAATATTACGGCGGAACAGGAAGTCGTAATAACGGACGAGGATATTCTGTTTGACGATCAGGAAGATCTCGAAAACGATGAAACGTCCGTGGAACGGCCGCCCGTCGTCGTCGTCATGGGACACGTCGACCACGGTAAAACGTCTCTGCTGGATGCGATCCGCAAAACGAGCGTTACCACCGGGGAAGCCGGCGGCATCACGCAGCATATCGGCGCATATATGGTCCGGATCAACGACAGAAAAATCACGTTCTTAGATACGCCGGGACACGAGGCGTTTACCGCAATGCGCGCCAGAGGCGCACAGGTAACGGACGTTGCAATCCTTGTCGTGGCGGCGGATGACGGCGTCATGCCGCAGACGGTCGAAGCCATCAACCATGCGAAAGCGGCAAACGTATCGATTGTCGTCGCGGTGAACAAAATAGATAAGCCGGGAGCGAACGTCGACCGGGTTATGCAGGAACTTGCGGAGCACGAAGTCGTAACCGAAGCATGGGGCGGAGACGTGCCGTTCGTACCGGTTTCCGCAAAAACGGGAGAAAATATTGAACTGCTCCTTGAAACCGTTCTGCTGTCCGCCGATATCCTGCAGCTGAAAGCCAGCCCGGAACGGCAGGCAAAAGGAACGATCATCGAGGCAAAACTCGATAAGAATAAAGGACCCGTCGCGACGCTCCTCGTACAAAGAGGAACGCTGAAGCCGGGAGACGCCATTGTCTCCGGTACGACGTTCGGCAGAATCCGTACGATGACGGACGACAAAGGAAACGCCATCAAAAAAGCGCCGCCTTCCACGCCGGTGGAAATTACGGGACTTCCGGAAGTGCCGGAAGCAGGCGAACTGTTTTACGCCGTCAAGGATGAACGTGTGGCGAAGCATCTCATCGATGCGCGTAAGAATGAACAAAGAGAAAAGACAATGCAAGCGCACGGCAAAGTATCTCTCGATGATCTGTTCGCGCAGATCCAGGAGGGAAATGTTAAAGAACTGAACATTATTGTAAAAGCCGACGTCGTGGGAAGCGTGGAGGCCGTTAAACAATCCCTTCTCAAATTAAATACCGACGAAGTCCGGATCAAGATCGTACATGGCGCGGTCGGCGCAATTACGGAATCGGACGTACAACTTGCATCCGTCTCCAATGCGATCATCATCGGATTTAACGTCCGGCCGGGAACGAATGTCGCGGAAAACGCGGAAGCGGAAGGCGTAGATATCCGGCTTTACAGAGTCATTTACGATGCGATCGACGATATCAAAGCCGCTATGGCCGGGATGCTGGAGCCGAAATTCGAAGAGCATGTCATCGGCCATGTGGAAGTACGGCAGACCTTCAAAGTATCGGGTGTGGGAACAATCGCCGGCGGCTATGTCACCAGCGGTAAAATCGTCCGCAATTCCGAGGCGCGGATCGTACGGGACGGAATCGTCATATTTGAGGGGAAACTTGCTTCGCTGAAACGCTTCAAGGACGACGTGAAAGAGGTACAGCAGGGATTCGAGTGCGGTCTTTCCTTTGAAAAATTCAACGACATCAAGGAAGGCGACGTCGTTGAGTGCTATGTAATGGAAGAGGTAAAAAGGAATGGACAGAACTGAACGGATCGCGGGAGAACTGCGGAGGGTATTGAGCGACATTATCAGAAATGACCTCAAAGATCCGCGTATCCCCACCGTAACGAGCATTACGAATATAAAACTGGCGAAAGATTTGAAATACGCTAAGATTTATATCAGTATCTATGCTCCGGAAGAAGAAAAAAAAGAAGCGCTTGCCGCGTTGCAGCGGTCGGCGGGGTTTATCAGGAAATCTCTCGGACAGAAGATGATCATACGGACGCTGCCTGAGCTGATGTTCGTACTGGACGAATCTATCGAATACGGTTCTTATATGACGAAGAAGATAGACGAGCTTACGAAAAAATCATAATCGGTCAAAGGAACAGGTGGATTTTTATGCAGGACTGGAAGCAGGTTCGAAGCGCCATATCGGAGGCGGGAAATATTTTGTTATTGACCCATATTCACGCAGATGGCGATAGTCTCGGCTCCGCTTTCGGTCTT
>CABQCN010000193.1 GCA_902462635.1 uncultured Oscillospiraceae bacterium | reverse complement strand
AACAGTTACAGCGATTTCAAAAAAAAGAGGGAGCCTTTAATACTTATAAAGAATCGCCTCCTAAACGGATTTTATTCGGAGGTCTGGGTAGATGAATATTATTTTCGCGGATCATGCCACTATAAAAGCGAACATTTTGTACATAAAATCATTGTATATGGATTCGATGACGCCAGGAAAATAATAAAAGCGATACACTTCAACCCCAATATAGGCCAACTGAAATTGGATATTTCTTATGGTGAATTTATAAATGCATTCATGAACGGCAAAAAATATTATTATATAGGCGGATCTTTAACGACCCTCACGGAAACGATCGTCAGCTTCATTCCGAAGATGAATTATCATAATAAAATAAAATTTAACTTAAAACGGTTTTGCGGTGAGTTGGGTAATTATATCTTCTCCCGGGTGAATCCGGAAAAAGAAAGAATGCAATTTTTTAATATCGATATTACCGAAGAATATTACGGATTTAGTATTTATAATAAATTATTTGATATTTTAAATTCCCCAAATGAAAATTTCAATATCGCTTTCACTGGATTATATAATTTTATGCTGCACAAAGGGTTCCTCGAGGAACGTTTTATTTACATAAATAACCTTTATAATCATCCGGATAACTTTTTATCTCTCATTGAAAAATATCACGAGGTCGTGATACTGATGCAGGAAGCCATCAATATAAATCTTAAATATAATATTCTAGAAAAAAAAAGGATCGCTTCTTTTAATAAAAATCCGGTGTACTTATCAAAACTAAAAAAGATTTTTATGCGGGTAAAGGAACTGGAATACGACCTACTACCTAAAATATATTTCCTTTTAAATACGCTTCCCCCCAACCGCAACAATCCTGGACTTTCTGTAAATAAAGATAAATATAACATTCAAATCAACGAAGATACGATAGAAGTCGTTTTCCCTGCAGAAGAAATGCTCTGCAGAATCGACGTATTAAATTCACCTTCTGAAGGGATTTCTGAATTTTTAATAAATGAGGAAGAAATATTTTATATGGAAAATTCACAATGCACAAAAGTACAGACCCTTGAATTTCCACCGATCGCGGTAAAATATATTCGTTATCATTCCTCCGCCGGAAAAGCCTGGAAAAACAATATTGAGTTCAATTTTTACAAATTACCGGATAAGATCCTATGGACATTTGATACCTGGGACCATATGGATTGGCAGGATTGGAATCATCTGGAAAAATTGCAAATTGAGGATCGTCATTTAAGTGCTGTATCTACAGGAGACGACCCCTATTTTGTAATGTACAAAAATTTCTATATAAATATGGATCATGCAAAAACAGCAAAAATCACATTCCGTCACAATAATCGGCATAGTAAAAAAGCTGATATCTTTTTTATTTCGTCGGGAACAGAGAATTGGCAGGGAAAGCGTTTCGTATGTGCTTCAAATTACAAAAAATTTATTGAACATATTGTCGATTTATCAGAGGTTGCGGCTTGGAACGGTAAATTAAAAAGATTTCGTTTTGATCCAACCGAAGATTGCGAAAACGGATGTCGTATCGATATAAAATCCATTGAACTCACAAAGGACATGCCGGTTTATTCCTCCTCCTCTTCTTTTTGTAACACGCAGGGAGTAAATGGTTGGACAAATTTATTCATAAAAAAAGATGACGCCCCCATCGAATTAAAATGGGATCCGGAAACAGAGCAATGGTTTTACCCAAAGAATCCCAGCCTGAATATCAAAAAAGAAGAACAAACGGCTTCCTGTAAAGACAATACTCCCGTAAGGCGTTTTACCTGTCCCGTAGGAGGCAAATATACTTTATCCGCAAATTTGGAAAACAAAACACAAAAAGATCTTTTCCGGCAATTTTACGGATACGTTCCACCTCGAAAAAACTTTATCTTTAAGTGAAGAAGATACATTGGATTTTATCATGATAAATCCGCAGGACCGTATCACGCCTTGTTCTATTTTAATTACTATGGAAAAAGAATAATTTACGACATCGCATCTTATAAATCTTTCACCATTCCGAAGCGGTTGAACCAATAAACGACGTGCGAGGCGAAGCCGTGATCGCAGCTGGCGTAGTCGCCGTCATTTTCCCATAGCGTACCCGTTTTCTCCGCCATATAATAAAAATAATCTTCGATATTTTTCAGAACTTCTTCCCGGCTGCCGTACATTGCCAGCAGGTCCATACGCAGGTAGTTCCCGATAAACGCGTTGGCAAAGTGGACGTTCTCCCACTTCCGCGTCTCCCGGCGGTCCCGCCCAAACTCCTGTACCAGTCTGTTCCAAAGCGCCGGATACGTCGCGGGCGTCGCCGTACCCGTATGGAACGCATAATATTGACAGCTTTCGGTATATTCACCGGAAAGCACGAGCGTTTCGCCGCGCCGGTACGCGTTGTCACAAAAAAAGCCGGTCTCCGTATAGGCCGTTTCCCGGATGACGGCGCGCAGCTGCTCCGCCTCTTCTTCCAGGGAAGCATCTCCGTATAATTCCGCCGCAACGCGTTTCATTTTTGCATACAGCATATTCGACGGGAAATTGACATCCTGCACGAGATCGTTCGACTTGCTCCATTCCAGAAAAACCCACGATTCCAGTTTTTCCAGAAGACCATATTCGTTTTCGAAGCGCCGGAAGTATCCGAGCAGCGCGTATACCTTTTCTTTTGCGCGGTCCACAAGCGCCCGGTCACCCGTCCGCCCCAGATATTCTCCGAGCTCCACGACGAACCACATTGCCCAGTTGGGAATAAAAACGCCATCGTAATGATCCGCCGGATAGCACATCGGCAGCATTCCTTCCGGCAGAAATTTAAAATGTTCCGGTAAAATATAATTTTCAATGAAATTACGTTCCACCTCAGAACTGCCGGTAAGGACGCGTTCCACGCGCGCCGTGAAAAAGCTGTCGCAAAGCCAGCCCGCGCGTTCTCTGGAGGGACAGTCCATATAGACGTCGAACGTATTCTGGCGGTACGTTTCGACCGCCGCATCAAAGATCGCAGACAGCTTCGGATTTTCGCTGTCGAGTTTTTTTTGCACCGCCGGCGCGCCGATGCGCCGGATTCCGAGATTTCGGAGGACGCCGCCGGCGCCTTTACAATACACGCGAATATATTTAAACGTATACGGTTCCACGGAAAGGAACGACGTTTTTCCCGGCGCCGTTTTGATCAAAATCACGTTGGCCGCCGTCAGGCGCGTAAAATCGATTTCTTCTCCCCGCAGGACCTCGTCGAATACCAGGCAGAGTTCATTTTCCGTATCGCTATCCAGCTCAAAGCCGATCAAACCCGTTAAATTCTTCCCCATATCGAACGTTGCAAACGCATTCTCTCCCAGAAAAACTTCGGCGGCCGGGAAGCTTCCGCGCCGCTTGATCACAGGATCCAGCTTCTGCGCCTCCGCAGTGGACAGAACCTCCAGCGTTTCCCGTGTAAAACCTTTCAGTTTCGGGCCAATCTCGGCGATGGAGCGGTCATCGTAATAACGTTCCTTGTCGGAAACGGTAAAGATTCCCTTCTGGATCACCTGCCGCGCCGATTCCGTTTCATACGTCCCATAAAATACGCCCCGCGGCAGGTACTTTTTTTCTTCCGTCGCGCAAAGGCACACGTTCCGGTATTGTTCTTTTGTGAAATCATAAACTTCCACAAACGGCCGCTGGAAAGAATAGCGCTGTACGCGCCGGATCTTTCCGGTCCATTCGCATGCCCGGAAAAATTTTCCTTCCGGTTCCGTATACGCGAGCACGCCATCCTCCGTGACGACCTCCGCCGTCAGGAACGATGGCTGATCCGTATGATAGAAGCTGTTACAGGCATAGCCCATTACTACGATCTTGATTTCATTCCGTTCGCGGTCCAGGCGGATCGGCAGCTCATCCACGCGAAAATAGCCGTGCGCCGCCCGCGCAGGACCTACCGCCCGGAAAACACCGTTTACATAAATGTTATAATACGCCGAACCCGTAACCACAAGCTTTGCCGACGCGCTGCGCGGACATTCGGCCAGAAAGGCGAGCGTAACATTCAGCGCCGTCTCTTTCCCCGCTTCCCAGACAGGGCTTGCTTTTTGAAAAAATACCGTTTCACCGTTCATAGGGAATTCCTCCCGAAAAAATTTTATATCAGAGTTCGATCGCCATGACCACGATCCCGGCCGCCGC
>CABQCN010000192.1 GCA_902462635.1 uncultured Oscillospiraceae bacterium | reverse complement strand
CGGATTCCGTATGATTTTATCCGCGCCAGAACGCCTGGATTTTTACAGAGCGGACAGCGCTATCTTACGGGGAATTTTTATAAGTGCGGAGACGATACGGAGAATCCGCATTATGCGGTATGGAATCCGATTGATTCGAATGTTATTACAAAACCCGATTTTCACGTTATAAAATATTTTGGAAAGATTGAAATAAAATAATATATTTTACCATGTTAAAAATATATCTTTCTAAAAGACATAAAATTAACACACATTTATTGTATCTTTATTCCAGAGCATCACAAATGATGCTGATTGCTCTCTCCCTCAATGTAAGACCGCAGGTGTTTTGTTCATCACTGTTCAAGCCTGCGGTCGTTTTTTATTCTCTTTGATTCATAAAAGATGAAAAATGCTATTGACAACATAAAAAAACTGTATTATATTACATACAGTTATTAGCACTCAGGCAAAGAGAGTGCTAATAATGAATAAAGGGATGGTTTTTATGAGGTACGAAGAGCTGGATGCTCGTAAAATGTCAATATTGAAAGCGATCATCGATGACTATATCGCCAGTGTGGAACCGGTCGGTTCCAGGACGATTGCCAGAAAATATGATATGGGACTCAGCTCCGCCACGATCCGCAATGAAATGGCCGATCTGGAAGAAATGGGTTACTTATCGCAGCCGCATACTTCTGCGGGAAGGATCCCCTCGGATAAAGGGTACCGTTTATATGTGGATAAATTGATGAATCCGAACGAACCGATTCTGAAACCGACGGAGGAGGATTTGGAAGCCATCCGTGATTTCATGGAACGGCGGATCCACGAATTGAATCAGATGGTACGCGCGGCGTCGGAAATCGTATCCAGGATCACGCATTACACGGCGATCGGCATGGCGGGCAGCGTAAAGAAACATGCGATAAAGGCACTCCAAATCATATCGGTTGATCCGTGCAAATTGCTTGTAGTCGTGGTGCTTGACAACGATATCATCAAAAATCAGATCGTTAAAATGAGCGAGCCTCTGCTGCCGGAAGAACTTTCCCGCCTGACGGTGATCTGCGATAATATATTGAGCGGCAATAAAGCGGAGGAAATCACGATTGCGATGATCAATGATATCGTGGCGCTTTCCGGAATCGAACGCGGCCGTCTTCTTCCGATCGTCGATGGAATTCTGGAATGTATAAAACAATGCGATTCCGCGGAAATATATACGGAGGGCGCCGCAAAGCTCTTTGAGCATCCGGAATTCAATAATATTTCAAAAGCAAAGACGCTGCTGGAATTATTAAATAAAGAGGAAGAACTGGCGAAGTTACTGCATCACTGCGAAGACGCGGGCGCGAAAGGAATCGTAATCCGGATCGGCAACGAGAATGAAATGCTGGAAGTCAGCGATTGTTCCGTGATTACTGCAACATACAGTATCGATGGCATCAATCTGGGGACGATCGGCGTAATCGGACCAACCAGAATGGATTACAGCAAAGTTATTTCCGCGCTCGAATATGTGAGAAAAAGGCTGCTGCCTGAATAATTCGGAGGTATAACATGGATGAAGAATTGCAGAAAAAAGAAGAACCGGAAATCGTAAACGTGGAGAGCGTTGAGACGGAAGCGGAAGCGGAACCGGAAGCGGAACTTACCGGCGCGCCGCAAGAAAAATCCGAAAAGCCGGAGGAGAAAGAAAACGCTGAGAAAAAAGAAAAAAGTTTTCTGGGAAAGAAAAAGCAGAACGCGGAGTTCCACAAATTGCAGCAGCAAATAGATGCGCTGACAAAAGAGACGGAGGACTGGAAAGACAAATATGCACGGCTGGCCGCGGAATATGATAATTACCGAAAACGCACGGTAAAAGAAAACGAAATGCGGTACGAGGATGCAAAAGCGGACGTCTGGAAAAATCTCATCGGCATCATCGATGATTTTGAACGGGCGTTGCAGGCGGAGATTCTGCCGGAATGCCAAAACTATAAAGAGGGAGTCAACTTGATCTATAAAAAGTTTACCGACGTAATGGCGTCTGCCGGTATTGAAGAAATCAAAGCGCTGCATGAATCGTTCGATCCGGAAGTGCATAATGCGGTGATGCACATAGATAGCGAAGAAGCAGGGGAAAATGAAGTCGTGGAAGTATTTGTGAAGGGTTATAAATTAGGCGGCAGGGTCATACGCCATAGTATGGTGAAAGTTGCCAATTGATGATAAAACAGGAATGAAATCAGAGGAGGAATAAATTATGTCAAAGGTAATAGGAATTGATTTAGGAACAACGAACTCATGCGTCGCCGTTATGGAAGGCGGCGAACCGGTAGTCATCGCAAATGCGGAGGGCGCGAGAACGACGCCTTCGGTCGTGGCATTTACAAGAGCGACATCGAATAAAGAAAGCGAACGGCTTGTCGGAGAACTTGCCAAAAGGCAAGCGGTGACGAATCCGGACAGAACGATCATATCGATCAAACGCGATATGGGCACGGACCGAAAAGTCGCGATCGATGGAAAAACATATACGCCGCCGGAAATTTCCGCAATGGTTCTCCAAAAATTAAAAGCAGATGCGGAAAGCTATCTTGGAACGACGGTTTCGCAGGCCGTTATCACGGTTCCTGCGTATTTCAGCGATTCTCAGCGGCAGGCAACAAAAGATGCGGGAAGGATCGCAGGCTTAGAAGTGATGCGAATCGTAAACGAACCGACGGCCGCTGCGCTTGCGTATGGATTGGATAAAGAACACGATCAAAAAATCATGGTGTACGACTTAGGCGGCGGTACGTTTGACGTCTCGATACTGGAAATCGGAGACGGCGTGTTTGAAGTGCTCGCGACGAACGGAAATACGCGTCTTGGCGGCGACGATTTCGATCAAAAGATCATCGATTATTTAGTGGCCGAATTCAAAAAAGAAAACGGGATCGATCTTTCTACGGATAAAATGGCGATGCAAAGACTGCGCGAAGCTGCGGAAAAAGCAAAGAAAGAGCTTTCCGGCGTAACGTCCACAAATATTATGCTCCCGTATATTACGGCAGACGCAAACGGACCGAAGAACATGGATCTCAATCTGACAAGAGCGAAATTCGACGAGCTGACGGCCGATCTCGTTGAAAAAACAATGGGACCGACGAGACAGGCGATGAAAGACGCCGGACTCACGCCGGACAAAATCGATAAAATTCTGCTTGTCGGCGGATCGACGAGGATCCCCGCCGTACAAGAAGCCGTAAAGCGCTATTTGGGGAAAGAACCCTTTAAGGGAATCAATCCGGACGAATGCGTCGCGATCGGAGCCGCGATCCAGGCCGGCGTGTTGACAGGCGACGTCAAAGATCTGCTGTTGCTTGACGTAACCCCGCTTTCTCTCGGGATCGAAACAATGGGCGGCGTATTTACAAAACTAATTGAACGGAATACGACGATTCCTACGAAAAAGAGTCAGGTATTCTCTACGGCGGCGGACAATCAGACGAGCGTCGACGTACACGTTTTGCAAGGAGAACGGGAAATGGCGGCGTATAATAAAACGCTTGGAAGATTCCAGCTTTCCGGAATCATGCCTGCGCCAAGAGGCGTTCCGCAGATTGAAGTAACCTTCGATATCGACGCCAACGGGATCGTAAACGTTTCCGCAAAAGACCTCGGAACGGGAGCGGAACAGAAAATCACCATAACCGCGTCTTCGAACCTTACGGAAGATGACATCAAGAAGGCGGTAAAGGACGCGGAGGAATTCGCCGCGCAGGATAAAAAGGCGAAAGAAGCGATCGATATCAAAAACGAAGCGGATTCCGCGGTATATCAGTCGGAGAAACTGGTAAAGGATTTGGGAGATAAAGTAGAGGCTTCCGACAAATCCGACATCGAAGCGGCCATTCAGAAGGTGAAAGACGCGATTTCCGCGAATAATACCGACGATATGAAACGCACCACGGAAGAACTCCAGCAGGCGTTTTACAAGGTGTCTGAGAAAATTTATAAGCAGAATCCCGGTGCGGCGGGAGCGGATCCCGGCCAGGCGGGCGGCGCCCAGAACGGCGGAGACGACACGGTAGTGGATGCGGATTACACGGTAGTGGATGACGACAACGATAAGAAATAACGGTTGTAAAATTTCATAAAATCTGATAATATGAAGCCTCAGAATCCGGGGCTTCATATTTCGATGAAAAGAGGAAATCAGCGATA
>CABQCN010000191.1 GCA_902462635.1 uncultured Oscillospiraceae bacterium | reverse complement strand
AGGAGAGCGGCGAAAAGGAAGCTGTCGTATGCGGAACCGCCCGCATTCATGGCTTTCCCTGCTGTATCTTTGCCATGGAACCGCGCTTTATGATGGGTTCTATGGGCAGCGCGACGGGAGAAAAAATCACGCGCTTATTTGAATATGCCACGGAACGCAAGCTGCCTGTGATCGGCTTTACGGCGTCGGGCGGCGCGCGGATGCAGGAAGGGACGCTCTCTTTAATGCAGATGGCGAAGACGAGCGGCGCGGTGAAGCGCCACAGCGAAAAGGGATTGTTATATATTACCGTACTTACGGACCCTACCACGGGAGGCGTTACCGCCAGTTTTGCCATGGAAGGGGACTTGATCGTCGCGGAGCCTGGCGCGCTGATCGGTTTTGCCGGACCGCGCGTCATCGAACAGACGATCAACCAGACGCTGCCGGAGGGTTTCCAGCGCTCCGAGTTTTTACTGGATAAAGGGTTTGTGGACAGAATCGTAGAGCGAAAGGATCTGAAAGACTTTTTCACGACGATGCTTCGTTTGCATAAGAAATAAAGGAGGTCCGTACGTTATGGCACATATTTCGGAATATGAACGGGTACTTGCTGCACGGGCAAAAGAACGGCCGACGGCCAGAAGTTATATCAATAATATTTTTGAGAATTTTACGGAGCTGCACGGCGACAGGCGCTTCGGCGACGATAAAGCCGTAATCGGCGGCGTAGCGTTCCTGTACGGGTTTCCGTATACGGTCATTGCTTTGGAGAAAGGGACGGAAACTGCGGAGAAAATCGAACGGAATTTCGGCTCCGCTCATCCGGAAGGCTACCGGAAAGCGCTGCGTTTAATGAAGCAGGCGGAAAAATTTCACCGCCCCGTCATCTGCATCGTGGATACCGCGGGCGCGTATTGCGGCATCGATGCGGAAGAACGCGGACAAGGACAGGCGATTGCGGAAAACCTCTATGAAATGATGACGTTGAGGACGCCCGTGGTTTCGCTGCTGATCGGCGAAGGCGGAAGCGGCGGCGCGCTGGCGCTTGCAGTGGCGGATGAAGTCTGGATGATGGAAAATTCCGTGTATTCCGTTATTTCTCCGGAGGGCTGCGCCAGTATCCTCTGGAAAGATTCCAAAAAAGCGCCGGAAGCGGCAAAGGCGCTCAAACTTACGGCATCGGATTTGCTTTCTCTTGGCGTCGTAGACCGCGTCATCCGCGAAAACGGAAAAGATTTCACAGGGATTTACCATACCTTAAAAAAGCGCTTCCGCGTTACCACGGAGCGCAGGCTGCAGATGCCGGTGGAAGAACTTATAGAACAGCGGTATAAACGCTTTCGGAAACTCTGAGCGGTTTCAGCGCGGCGGAATGCGTTCTACCGCATCCGCAATGTCGCCGTACATGTAAAAAGAACCGACGGCACAAATGATATCGTCCTCCGAAGCGCCGGAGAATGCGGCTTTAACGCCGCTCTCCACACTTTCGCACGCCTGCGCGGGAACGCCGCGGGCGTTTATTTTATCTGCAAGCAGCCGGGGATCCAGAGAACGCGGATTGTCAGGGCGCACCGCGTAGGCTCTTTGAACGAACGGCAGCAGCGTATCCAGCATGGTGTCCGTATCTTTGTCGGCCATGACGCCCATGATGAGAATTATTTTTTTCCCCGGAAAATGATGCGCAATGCTTTCCGCGGTTCCTTTGACGCCGTGGGGATTGTGCGCGCCATCCGCGATGAAGATCGGATTTCTCCGCAGCAGTTCGAACCTGCCCGGCCATTTTACCGCCGCGAGTCCATCCCGGACTGCCTGCCGGGAAATTCGGAATTTTCGGGAAAGAATCCCGAGCGTTGTGAGGGCCAGCGCCGCGTTACGCGTTTGATACATGCCGGGAAGGGGCAGCCTTAGATTTTCATAAGCAGTTCCGTTTACGGCATAATCGAAAACGGAACCCTCGATTCCGCTTTCTTTGACCTGGAGCGATCCGAAGTCGGCAACGGTCAGCCGCGCATTTTGCTGCGCACATTTTTGCGCGATTACTTCTTGTGCCGGCTGATTGTTCCCGTAAAATACGACGTCGCCATACGGCTTGATGATCCCGGCTTTTGCGGAAGCAATCTTTTCGATCGTCCCGCCGAGTTCCCGCATGTGATCGTAATCGATGGCAGTGATTACGGCGGCCTCGGGCGTGTCGATGATATTTGTGGAATCGAGCGTGCCGCCGAGTCCTGTCTCCAGGATGACAACGTCGCAGTTCCTGCGCTTAAAATATTCCATGCCGATTGCCGTAACGAGTTCAAATTCCGTCGGCTTGTCTTTCATGGATTCTGCGAACGTACTGATATACGTTGTGATTTCCGCAAGCTCTGCGTCCGAGATCGGTTCCGCGTTGTATTGGATTCTTTCGTTGAATCTCCGAATATAAGGGGAGATATAAAGCCCTGTGCGGTAGCCGCACCGGATCAAAACCGATGACAGCATAGCGCAGACGGACCCTTTCCCGTTCGTGCCGGCGACATGTACGAATTTCAGTTCCTTTTGCGGATTTCCGAGCAGCGCCAGCAGTTCCTGCGTGCGGCTGAGTCCCAGCTTGCTGCCGCGCCAGTAAATCCCGTGAATATATTCGATTGCTTCCTGATAATCCATGTCTGATGCATGCCTCCCATGCACTCAGCCGCGCTGCCGCAGCTTGCGTTCTTTGATGATCTTATGCGTATATAGAATATAGAGAATTCCGGCCTCTGTGACGGCGGTAACGGCATAGATCCCGAGTCGTACGGAGAAAGTCACCAGAAGCGGCGAGCCGAAATAAAAATACAGCCCGAGCGTCTTTATAATGACGGAGCCAAGCAAGTGCGCCGGACCGACGACTGCAAGGCAGCGCACTGCCGATCCGGTTTTGGAATACTTTTCGTTCCCCCGCAGCAGGAGCTTTGCAAGAATTCCGGCAAGAAGGCCTATGGTCAGCGCGCCGGCGGTAATGATCGGATTGATCGGATAGCCGACGAGCAGACAGCCGATCAAATCCGAAAGCGCGCCCACCACGGCGCCCGCGAGCGGGCCGTACGTAACCGCTGCGAGAATAGTGGGCGTATTTTCCAGACTGATCCGGAAATTGTTTGTAATGTTTATGGCAAGGAACTTGCCAAATACGATGCTAAGCGCAATGAACAACGCCATGACGATGATTGTTTCGGCATTTTTAAAAATGCCGAGCTGCCGTTTGCTTTTTTCCATAAAGAAAACTCCCTTTCATGAATAGTATATAAAAGAGAGCGTCATCTGTGTATCGTCTGAAAATTTGAATTTTTTCGGACACAGCGGATGTAATATTGCACCGCAAGCGCCCGGCGTTTTATCGCCGACGCTTTTCGCCCGAAGGCTCTACTCCCATCCTCCGGTACTTAACGCGCAATACCTGCTCTGATCAATAAATCTGTGATCCCGCTTGGAACCACACGCGCATTCTACTACGGCTTCCTGGTATTGTCAATTCGGCAAATATAAAAAATATATGAATTTCGGCTTCCTATTACGTCGGTAAAATGTTATAATCTGGACATACAGACAAGCCTTTGAGGAGGATTTTTCCCTATGAAGAAAATCGCGGCATTTATTTTACCTTTGTTGATCTGCGCAGCCGTACTTTCCGGCGGTTCCCTGTTCGCGGAAGAACCCGTGACGATCTCGCTGACGGAAACGGCGGCGGACCCCGGGAGTACCGTAGACATTGAACTCAGAATTGCGCACAACCCCGGAATCAATACCCTAAAGCTCAAAATTGCTTATGACAGCGAGAGATTGACGCTGCTTTCCGCAAAAAACGAAGGTTTGTTCCAATCGATGAACTACAGCGGCGCACAGACGATCGACAGAAATCCTTATATCATGGTATGGATCAACGCTTCGGATATTCGGGGAGACGGGAAGATCGGCGTGCTGCAATTTCAGGTGAAAGAAAACGCGGCGGGAGGCGACGCTGCCCTGGCCCTTACCTGTGACTTCTGTACGAATCAGAACTTACAGAATGTAGAAACGGCCTTGCAGGATGGGAAGATCCGTATTTCCGGAGAAACGCAGCCTGCTCCGGCCACGCCCACGCCCTCGCCGGAGACTGTCACGCCGAATCCGGATCGGACGCCGACTGCCTCGGCACAGTCTGCGGGCCAAACGGGAGAAACGACCGGTTCTGCGGATCCGACGGAGAAAC
>CABQCN010000190.1 GCA_902462635.1 uncultured Oscillospiraceae bacterium | reverse complement strand
CGGATTTGCGGAAGAAGGAAGTGCGCGACAAATACCGGGACGACCGCGCCTGCACGAGCCGTGCCGCTGCCGGGGATCAGTGGATTCCCCCGTATTCCCAAGGGGAGCCGGAGGTTCCGCAGGAGAAGTATGACAAAATCAGGGAAAAATGGGAAGAATTTCTGAAAAACGGCTGATCGTTTACCAACGGCGGTTCAGATGTGTTTCCACGATTTTCTATGGAACAGAATGATAATCGGGAAAAATTCGAGCCGCCCGAGCAGCATATCGAAGATCAGAATCGATTTGGAAAATGGCGAAAAGGCTTCGTAATTTCCCATAGGACCGAAGATACCGAGCGCTGGGCCGATATTGCTGATTGCCGAAAGCGAGGCCGTAAAGTTTTCCGTAAGACCGAATCTGTCCAGGCAGAGCAGCGCGGAGGAGAGCGTCAATACCGCGATATATCCGAAAAAAAACATCGCGGTTTTGCGGATCGTATCGTTTTCCACTTTCTTGCCGTTCAGCCGGATGGTCTTGACGCTTTCGGAATGTACCAGGCCGGTAATTTCAGAAAGATAGGATTTTAACAGAATAATCAGCCGCGACACTTTAAAGCCGCCGCCTGTACTTCCCGCGCAAGCGCCGATAAACATCAAAAGTACCAATATATAGCGGGAGAGGTCCGGCCATCTATTAAAATCCGCTGTCGCAAACCCTGTAGAAGACATAATAGAAGCCGTCTGGAACGCCGCATGATGCAGCCCCTCCCAGACGGTTTCAAAATACTGCGAGATATTGATCGTGATGATGCCCGCCGCGGCGGCGAAAATTGCGAAATACCAGCGTACCTCCTCCAGAAACGCTTGTTTGAATTTCCGAACGAGCAGCAGAAAATAAAAATTGAAATTCATACCGAACAAAAACATAAAAATTGTGATAATCGTTTGGCAAGCTGATGAATAAGCGCCGATCCCGGCATTTTTGATAGCAAATCCGCCTGTGCCCGCCGTTCCGAACGAGGTCAGCAGCGCGTCGAAGAACGGCATTCCGAAGACGCACAGCAGAATCACCTGCACTGTCGTCAGGCCGATATAAATGAGATACAGCATTTTTGCCGTGGAATTCATACGCGGGAATATTTTTTCGACCGTAGGGCCCGGACTTTCCGCACGCAGAATATGGAGGGAATGACCGCCGGAGAATTTTGCGATGGCAAGTACGAACACGAGAACGCCCATTCCGCCGATAAAATGTGTGAAACTCCGCCAGAACAGCATACATTTATCCAGCGCTTCTACATTGGCAAGCACCGAAGCGCCTGTGGTCGTGAATCCGGAGACGGTTTCAAAAAAACTGTCGATAAAGGATGGAATCTGTCCGCTGAAATAAAAAGGCAGCGCGCCGGTTAAGCTCAGGATCGCCCAGGAAAAGGTAACGATGGCAAACCCATCCGCCGCGTACATTTCTTCTCTTTTTGATTTTAAACGATGCAATAAAAATCCGGCGAGGAATACGGCTGCCATGACAGGCAGGAAAAAAATGCCTGAACGCTCGCGGTAAATCAGCGCAACAGCAACCGGAAGCGACATCAAAACCGCTTCCAGCATCATCGTAAAACCTACCATTCGAAAAACAAGTTTATAATTCATTTCCAGTATCCCGCATTTTCCTTTGTGCCGTTATAAAATGATTTCCCTGAAATCGCCCAGATCATTTCCTACCGTCGTGATAACAATGACGGTATCGCCCAGTTTGATAGAATCATATCCTTTCGGCGTAAAAATCTTACCGTTTCTGTTGATACAGCCAATCAAAATTCCGGGACGCAATTTCAATTCGGAGAGCGGTGTTCCCAGAAACGGAAGATTTTCCCGGACGCGGAATTCCAGCGCTTCGACTTTGTTTCCTACGATTCTGTGGAGCGTTTCCACATTACTTCCGTAGGAGTGCTGCATCGCGCGTACATATTGTATGATATAGTCCGCCGTAATATATTTTGGCCTGACGATGCTCCCGATATCCAATTCTTTCACGATATCCGTAAAATCGGAATGCTTTAATTTGGTAACAACCTTTGCGTCCGGTACTTTTTTGCGCACATTCATCGAAATCAGGATATTCTGTTCGTCAATTCCGGTCAGGCTCAGCACCGCTGCGGCGCTTGTCAGACCCTCCTCGTACAGAAAACTCTGCTCTGTGCCATCGCCGTTGATAATCGTGGCGGAAGGAAGCATATCGCTGAGTTCTTCGCACCGCTGACGTTCCTTTTCGATGATTTTAACGGAAATCCCCCAGTCCGATAATTTTTTTGCGAGATAATACGTGAGCCTGCCGCCGCCGATGATCAGCACATTCTTAATTTTTCCGGTCGGGAGGCCGATTTTTTTGAAAAATCGCGTGGCTTCGTGTACGGGTGCGATGAACGATAGAATGTCGCCTTCCTGCAGTGTGAAATCTCCTGCGGGAATATGGACGTCTTCTCCTCTTTCGATCGCGCAGATGAATACGTCGGCGTGTACCTTCTGACTGAGATCTTTCAGCTGCAGATTGTGCAGCACAGAATCCTTTTTGATTTTATGCTTTAGAAGTTCTACCGTTCCTTTTGCAAACGTATCAATCTTCATGGCGGAAGGGAAGCGCAGCAGCCTGGAGATTTCTTCTGCGGCGGCCAGCTCCGGATTGATCGCAAGGCTGAGTCTGAGTTCGTCCTTGATCAGCGGAATACTTTCGGAATAAACCGGATTGCGGATCCTGGCGATCGTATTGGCGGTACCGAGCTTTTTGGCGATCAGGCAAATCAGAAGATTGACCTCATCGGAATACGTGATGGCGATAATCAGGTCGCAGGTCTTTGCGCCGGCTTCCGTTAAAACATTTTTGGAAGCGCCGTCGCCGCAGATGCCGATCACATCCAGCGTGCTGACGTTTTTTTCCAACACTTCCGGGTTCTGATCAATTACCGTAATGTCATGATTTTCCCGTGCCAACTGCTCCGCGATCGTATTCCCAACTTTTCCGCATCCGCATATAATGATTTTCATTTTTTTGTCCGTAAGTTCCTTTCGAATAAAAGTTCATAAAAATGAAACGTGTACAATATATCATATTTCAGAAAAATAGCAACCGGAGATTCCGTATAGCAGTGCCGGCAGCGGACATAGAAAACGGCGGCACAGTATCCATCTGTGCCGCCGTTTTAAATTTTCTGGTTGTTTCGATTTATGAAATTCAGGCAACTTTCTTCTTGAAGATCACAAGGACGGATCCCAGAATCAGTGCTGCCGCCGCGATATAGATCACGTCGATATCACCGGTACCGGGCTGGTTTTGCGATCCGCCGGTCGGGGTAGGCGTGCTTGCGCCGGGGTTGCCGCTCGGGCTTTGGGTCGGCGTTTCGCCGCTGTCTGAGATAGAAGTGATTTTCAGATTGTCTACGAAAGCGATATTGGTTCTCTGATAGAAACCGAGGCCGCCTTCTTCCAAAATAGCAACATCGTCATACGTTTTGACAGACGTACCAGAGGCATTCAGAATTTCAACGGAGGTATACGTTCCGTCGCTCAGCCCGGAAAGTTTCAAAGTTGCAAATAAGGTGCCGTTGATGCTGAATTCGATTTGATCGCCGCTGTCTTTCAATTTGATGTTGTTCGTTTGGGTGACGTCGAGTCCGGCGGGAATATCGAGCGCAACGAACGGACTGTCCTGCATATTGCCGTTATTGAATGCGATTACGATTTTATCCGGGTTCGGCGAACTGAACATATCGAACGTAACGCCGTATCCGAGATCGTTCTCCCCGACGCCGGCGCGTCCGCCGCCGAATAAGCCCGGATTTTGCGTCACGGGAATCCGCAGCGCAAAGCCCGCATAGCATTCAATCTTTGTCGTGCTGTATTCAAATTCGTAAATGGCATTCGTAAATACCTCATTGTAATTTGCATCTACGAGATCCGCAACCCAGTTTCCGGATTCGGAACCGATCATCAGCTTGCCATCTTTGACTTTATTCGCGCTTTGCGGTCCCAGATGGCCGAAACCCCAGCTTGCGTCCAGATCATCAATGGAATCGAAGGTGTTCTCATAGAGCACGTCGTCCGCAAAAACGGCTGTGATCGAAAGCGACAATACCGCCATGCATACGATCAGTACGGATAATACTTTCTTCATAATGAATCCTCCTAAACATTATAATAACATTATGTACAATTACGTAGGAAATTGTAACAGAAAAAAGCG
>CABQCN010000189.1 GCA_902462635.1 uncultured Oscillospiraceae bacterium | reverse complement strand
TGGTTTCTCGGCATGCTTTTCTGCATCGGTCTTTCAAAGCCGCTTACCGCGCTGTTTCTCAATAAAGAGGCGGGCGAAGCCGCGCTGTATTATAACGATATGCTGAAATACTCCAGAGAATTTCTGATCTACCAAAGTGTTTTTTATCTCGCGCTCGGGGTCATATTCATATACCGGAACGCCCTGCAGGGAATCGGTCGCTCCGCGCTCACGATGGTCGCAGGCGTCACGGAGCTGGCGGGCCGTTCGGTCACCGCGTTTATATTTGTCAAGTATATCGGGTATACGGGCGTATGCCTTTCTAATCCGGTAGCCTGGGTGGCGGCGGACGTCTTCCTGCTTGCGGCATACTATGCGATTATGCGTAAGCTCGGCGGGCAGCGCACCTATTCCCTGCGGACGATCTTTCAGCGCGTCGGGCAATAAGGGTGCTTTTTCAGCCAGGTTACCGTATCCCGGACCGTCAGGCAGATGTCGCGCGGCCGAAAGTTCAGATCCTTTGCCGCTTTCTCATGGGAGAACCGGTCGTTGCTCGACAGCGTTCGGAGGGAACATTTCGTGAAAAGCGGCCGGATATGGCGGATTTTCGCATATACTTCAAAAAACGGCGCTGCGGCTTTGGCCACCCACAGCGGAAGCACGGGCAGCTTCCTGCCGCCGTATTCCGCTTTGATCATCGACAGGATTTCTTTGATTTCATAATGGCGGTTGGACAGAATATAGCAATTTCCCGATACGCCGTTCTGCGCCGCGGAAATACAGCCGGCCGCGACATCGCGCACGTCTACGAAATCGTAGCCGCCCTGCACGCACGCCGGAAGCTTTCCGGAAATATAATCGCTGATCAGCTGGACAATGTGGTTGCCGCGGCTGCAGTATGGCCCGATGATCCCGGACGGATGCACGACTACGGCTTCCAAGCCGCTTTTTGCCGCTTCCAATACCGCTTCGGTTGCTTCTGCTTTCGTCTTGGCATAGCCGCCCGTTACAGTCTCGGGCGTAAAAGAATCTGCTTCGCGGATTACGGCGCCTTTTTCTTCCGGAATGGCATGGACGGAACTGACATATACGAGTCTCTTGACAGCATATTCTTTGCAGAGCCGAATGATGTTTTTGGTGCCGTTTACATTGACATTATAAATCAGCGGCGATACGTCGTTCTGGATATCGACGATCCCTGCGGTATGAATGACGTAAGTCTCTCTGCCGTGCCGGTTTTCAAATAAAGGCCGCAACGATTCCGGTTTTGTAACGTCTCCTTTGTAAAATGTAATGTTTCCCGTATCTTCGGCTTGTTCTTCCGGGAGAACGAGTCCCCGGACTTCACAGTCTTGTCCTGCCAGCATCCCGATTATGGTGCTTCCGAGATGACCTGCCGCCCCGGTTATAAGATAAAGTTTTTTCATAGGGAACACCTTTCTTTCTGAACACTGTGTTGATTTTCTTTCCATAATGTATTATAATCCGGTTATTCGATTTTCGCCATGGACACATGCTTTTCTACTGGCATTTTACCGGACATACCGGACAAATTGTGTTGAAAGAGATGGGTTTTTATGAAAAATTTAATAAACGACCATAGGGTGCGCGTGACGCGGATGCTTTTAAGGAAGGCATTCCTGGAACTACTTTCCCGCAAGCCGATCCAGAGTATTTCCGTACGGGAACTCTGCGAAGAAGCCGGAATCAACCGGGGGACATTTTACGCGCATTATAAAGATATTTATGATCTGCGGAAGCAGATCGAGACCGAGATGCTTTCTGATTTTCAAAAGGCGCTTGAACCGCTGCTTGCGGAGAAAATGGAGCGGATTACGCCTACGGATATCACGGCGGGAATTTTTCAGTGTCTGCGCGACAATTCCGATATCTGTGCTGCAACGCTCGGGAAGTACGGAGACCGGGATTTCCTGGCGCATCTGATTGATCTCGGCCGGGATTCCTGTATCAAGGGATATTCGGAATATTTCCGCGCCGCTTCTCTCCGGGAGATCGAGTTGTTTTACTCTTTTGTCAGCGCCGGCTGCATCGCTTTGCTGCAGAACTGGATCGACCGGGGAATGACGGAACCCTCCGAGAAGATCGCCGCGGCCGCGGAGGAAATCATGATGAAAGGCATCGGGTTCTTGGAAAAATAAACAAGGGAACCGTACGGACTCTTTAAGCTGCCGGCAGGGCTTGCAGGACAAGCTTGGGAATAACGCAAAGCCTTCCCCGAAGGGGTCAAACATTCCTACCATATCATTATAATTTATGGTATACTATTATTCATAATATATAAAGGAGAATAAAAGATGAAGGGCAGAATCGGAACAAATTTTGAAAAACATAAAGGGATGTGGATCCTTGGTATTGTTATTTTAGTCTTGTTTGCGGCGTTTTTGTTTATTGGATTCTGTTATACATCCTGTTTTCCAAACAGACGATTTTATTTACCATCCTCTTATAAATATATAAACGAAACCTTTTACCTGTATAATGATAAAATTTATGCGCCAGCGCCTGTTACGTGGGAAAGTAGAATTGCAACAGAAGAAATCCCGTATTATATTGGAACTGCGGATGCACCAATCTCAGAAATCCGATTTCGAAAACCATTTGTCGGCTATTCTCTGAAGGGGGAACTTGTGGGACAAGCAGAAGCGGATTTTTTCTATGATACGGATGAAAAGATGAATCCGGTAAATTTGTATGCTGTATTATCCGAAGATCATCAGGTTATCCCCGGGATTCTCTGGGCAGAATCAGAAGCGGGAGAGGACTCTTTAGTGGTGGAAATCTCGAAACCATACTCCCGGAAGATGCTTCATGTAGATCAGTGGGAAAACTACGCAGTGAATATAGTATTGACTTTAGAAGCAAAATCAGGAGGTATCTTGTCCCGGCAATTTGGACTTTGTCCCGGCAATTCCAAGTATTTTGATAAAGTGGATGATGGCCTCGGGTTCCGCTTCAAAGAAAACTTATATTTCTTTTATTATGATATTTTTAGGTAATTTTAAATAACGCGATATATACCATGCGCTGCCAAAGGGCTTTTATAAAATGGTTTTATTTAGAGATAATGGCTATCCGCCGATCGTTTCTATCCCATTTAATGTAGGAGGTTCTTCAATTACTTCTATAAACTATAACGTGAATACCTTCTCAGCATATTATAAGGGAACCTACCATACAAATACATGGATTGGGAGTTATCACAAAAAATACATAGGGTCCCGGGACCCCTTTCTATTGCCTGGAAATAACTACCCATCAGCTTAAAAGAAATCCTATGAATAGAAGCAGAATGAACACTGCAATCGGGACACCTATAATGCCGATCACGATTTTAAGGGTTACTGGCATTTTTTTATCGCCGTTCTTAGCAGACTTTTTTTGAAACTTTTTGGTCTTCTTTGCCTTTCTTTCCAGTTCAGATGACGTATCGTCGCCATTCTCATCCCATAAAATTCCATATCTTTTGCAATAACAATACTGCACAAAACCAATGTGAGCCAACGCTGGAAGAAATATCATCAAAACCGCAAGTATCGTAAACACGGATTGCTGCATACTTACGCTCGCGTAGGAACGAAATAATCGAGATAAATACATTCCAATTACGCCGGAACTCGGGAGCAAAGCACCCACAAAAGCCGAGATCATAATGGCTGTCCTTGTTTTACTTTTTTCTTTTATCAAAGCAAAAACGCCCTTATGTACACAAAGAATAATTACGAATACATAGATAAAAGAAAAAATCAGATAAAAGAGCAATATCCAAAGAAGAAAATCAAATTTCAAGAACGGTGTGCCAGCTGAAAGAGTTAGTGAGGCAACAAATATCCAAAAGAGTGAAGATATCAGCAATCCGGATATTCCATTTACGAGAAACCTCAATTCAAATGTCTTTTTCGTTCGTTTGCTTTGGAGCGTCAAAACAAATATCCAGTAGAGCAAACTCCATATCGCAATAGAGGCGATTGGAAATAATGACTTCCAATTTATCCCGTTGTAGTTTATTGAAACAATCCCTATTACCAACATAAAAAGCGGAATAATAAAGATACCCCAATAAAATACCCGCAGATTTTCAAGTGACATATATCTTCGTGTATCTAAATATACTAAATCACGTACCTTCTCTCTCATATACCCTCCTAAGCTTAGGCCATTGCCTGCCTTCTCAAAGAATCCAATTGTTTCTATTGATGTTTTCAGCGCTGCCGTCGCTTTTGGT
>CABQCN010000188.1 GCA_902462635.1 uncultured Oscillospiraceae bacterium | reverse complement strand
GCATCAGCATGTTATCCCGCACGCGCTCGGCGATGGTCTCGCGCTCCAGCTGCGCAAACACGGACGCAATATACATCATGGCTTTCCCCATTGGCCGGGACGTATCGAATTCTTCTTTGATACAGATAAACGAAATGCCGCTGTGATTCAGATTTTCGATCAGCGCGGCAAAATCGCTCACGCTGCGGCTGATACGGTCAAGGCGGTAGCAAACGATATATTCCGGCCGCAGCCGGCGAAGGTCGCGCAGCATTTTCTGAAACTGCGGGCGTTCCGTATTTTTCGCCGAAAAACCCTCATCCTCATAAACAAAGACCCGGCGCTCCGCCTCCGCCGCAAATCTGGAGGCGATGTATTGCCTGCACATTTCGATCTGATTTTCAATACTCTCCCCTTTTCCGGTATATACCGACTTTCTGCCGTAAATAAAAAATGTCATCGGAATTCCGCCCGTTTTACCGCTCTTATCAATTATAATGCGTTTTTTTGAATTATATGCCTGGCAAGCGGGAATGAGACAAACGGGCCGCCGCATAGGATAAAACGAACGAAGCTTCTGGAGTTCCGGATCATGAAACAACATGCGATCGGCGTACGATTCCATGCCGCGGCCGATACGAAAGAGAAACCCGATCGATTCCTGCGATTTTACGTTGCGCTGATCGAAGAACAGCTGCTGTGCGGCGATTATACGAAAGCGCAGCGATGCGAAATTCTGGAAGAAATGATCGCAATCTGTAAAACAGAAAGCGGCAGGGCCTGATTGCACGCTTCAAGAGAAGGATGCGAACAGATCGTTGAAGCTTTCCGTCATTGTCGGATGCGTATAAATTCCGTCGCGTAAAACGTGGGAAGGAATGCCCGCGTCCATTGCCAGCTTGATGAGGTTGCTCATCTCATGCGATTCGGCGCAGAACAAATGGACGCCCAGGATATTGCATAAACAGCCTTCGTCGTCCGCAGCCGTTCATCCGTGACAACGGCTCCCCGCTCCGTCAGCGCGATCCCCGCAGCCGCAGAATTCAGGTATTCCGTATTAGGCGTTCTTCCTGTCGCAAGCAGAATTGCTTCCGCAATCCAATCAATTCCGTTAAGTAACTGTAATTATAATAGTTTCAGTTTTGTTTGTAACGTCCTTTTGCCGTTGATTTTTACAATACTTACCCGTTCGATGCGGAAGAAAATTTTTGCCCTTTGCATGGCGGCGCAAAACGTCCGTTACAGGGAACAAAATTATTGGTAATCATCGCAATCAGACGTTCGCGCGGAGAGTCGATGATCCGGCAGCCAACAATCCCGGCCGCGTTACACCCGAAACCCATGCACATCGTCAACGCCTGTTTTCCGCACGCGCTGCATTTTTTAAATGGTTTATCCAGATTATACGCTACGCGCGGCAGATAACCGGCATCCTCCAGCAAGGTAAAAAGCGGGAAAAAGATTGCCATAGGCGGCAGCATCACCGATACCACCCATGCAAGCACCCGGTATACGCCAAGCACAAGCACGCCATGCAGCCAATCCGGCGCGCCGACATACTGAAAGAAATCCGTCAGACGTTCCTGGATCCAAAATAAGCCTTTTGACAGCATCTGCGAAGGATAATTGGCGCCGGTGATCGTCAGCCAGAAAATAAAAGCCAGCAAGAGAATCATGATCGGATAGCCGAACAGCTTACTCGTAAGCACCTGATCGATCTTGCGGTCCGTGATATTATACGTATTTTTATCGTATTTTACCGTATCTTTGCAAATTTCTTCCGCAGCAGATACGAGTCCGGAAACAACTTTATCTTTCAGCATTCCTTCCACCAGCGCGCCGGCCTTTTCGATGGCCGCCAATATGGCGTCGTCCTGTAAAATATCTTCGCCGAGATACGCATTGAGTTCATTGAGTAAGGATTCGTCGTAATCCAGAAGCTTCAGGCTGATCCACCTGGGATCGAGTCCCGTGCCGAGCTTTGCGCGCACCACGGGTTCGACGATCGAGATCGCCTGTTCTACGTCCTCCGGATATCTGACGCGGTACGGATGCTCCGGCCGCTTTCCTGCCGTCATTTCATCCAATTCTTTCAAAAAAAGCGAGAGAGACTTTTTCTTGCGCGCGGTAGTCCCCACGACGGGGACTCCGAGCTTTTGAGATAAACCGGTTAAATCGATTTTAATTTTTTTGCGTTCGGCTTCGTCCATAAGATTCACACAGACGATCACATTGCCGGTAATTTCGATCGTCTGCAAAACCAAGTTCAAATTGCGTTCCAGACACGTTGCGTCGCAAACGACGGCGACAGCATCCGGATTTCCAAAACAGATAAAATTCCGCGCAACTTCTTCTTCGGCGGAATGTGCCATCAGGGAATATGTCCCCGGAATATCGACCAGCACATAGGATTGTTTCTCCGTGCTGCAATAGCCCTGCGCATTTGTGACCGTTTTCCCCGGCCAGTTTCCTGTGTGCTGGTTGAGACCCGTTAAATTGTTGAAAAGCGTACTTTTTCCTACGTTTGGGTTGCCTGCGATCGCGATCACCTTATCTTCCGGCGTTTGTTTTTTGATCGTCAGGCCGGAATCGACCGCGTTTATTCCGACAGAATCGTTTGTCAGCCCCATTGTTTTCCTCCTATTATTTCATAATCAATATATTTCTGCAGTCTTCGCTGCGGATCGCAATGACCGCTCCCCGGATCAGGAATGCGGATGGATCCCCCGCCGGACTCCTGCCGAGGCATTCCACTTCGGTATTCTCGATCAGACCGATATCGAGCAGTCTTCTGCGAATGCTGCCTGTTGACAATAATGCTTTTACTTTTGCCGTTTGACCCGGCCGAATATCACTTAAACAATCTATTTTCGTCATAAAGAACACACCTCATAATATAATTTGAATAAGGAAACTTTCTTTCCTAATCCTATTATATTAAGAACAGTGCGGCGGTGATATCGATATATGGAAAATAACGGCGGTTATTATACGTTAAAAGGATACAGCATGAATGAAAGCGAAAAGCTGACTTCTTCCATGGAAGATTACCTGGAGATGATCTGCAGGATTTTACAGGAAAACGAAGTCGTCCGCGTCAGCGAGCTTGCTGAGAATCTGCATGTCAAACCATCTTCCGCATCTAAAATGGCCGGTAATCTCAAAGAAGCGGGCTATATCGAATTCAAGAAATACGGGTATGTCGCCATAACGGAAAAGGGATTGGAAACGGGAAAATATCTGCTGCACCGCCATAAAGTACTCCATGATTTTCTCCGCCTGCTGAACCATTCTGAGGACGAACTCGAACAGGTTGAGAAAATCGAACATTTTATCGATAAAACGACTGTCGATAATCTGGAGCGCCTTACGGAGCGGATGCGTTCCGATGCGGCAGCCGAGCGCAGCAGCGGAAAAAAGGATTGAAAATACGGCGTATTTTTCAAGGAACCCGCTGGTCTTTTAGACGTTTAACCGAGCGCTGCCGGTTCTTTATATCTCGTAATATCGTGGCAGGTTACGAGATAGGCCTCCCGGCCCTCCCATTTCATCGGAGACGCCTTGACGGCAGTCCATACGCCGTATTGCGCATTGTAAATTTCCAATATCGCATCGCTCTGCATACAGACAGATATGGGGCATTGCGCGCATGGCGTCTCTCTGCCGAAAAATACCTTGTGGCACCGCATCCCGGTGCGGACGTGGGGATCGAGCTTCAGGGTGCTTTTATTTAAATATAAAATTTCATACGTTTCTTGATCGACGATATAAATATAAACATCCTGCAGGTCGAGAAGCGCCTGCAGCTTTTCACTGTTGCGGCGGTCTTTCTCCTGCGCGCGTTTTTTGAGTAAAAAGGTTCCGATCAGTTCCGATAAAAGCGTCAGCGCTTTAATCTCGCTCTGATTCCAGAAGCGAAGGCCCGTACATTCATCGAAGCCGACAAATCCGTAGAATTTACCGTTCTGCATAATTTTGCATTGCAATACAGAGCGGATGCCCTGTTTTTCCAGCAGCTGTTTTTGCCGCGGCGTAAGTTCGTCGATATTCCGGCAATAAAAGATATTATTCTCATGAAAGCGGTTTTCATAATTTTCAAGGCTGTCATACGGGATATCCTGCAGATTGCTGATTTCCGGCGTGATGCCCTCATTACACCATTCAAACGTATTGCACGTCACGGTGCCATCCTCTGAATTTTCAAAAATATACGCGCGGCTGACGTCGAACTGCCTTCCAACAATTTCCAGAATCAGCTGCAGCG
>CABQCN010000187.1 GCA_902462635.1 uncultured Oscillospiraceae bacterium | reverse complement strand
TTTGACTGCGGTAGGAAAGCTCCGGCGGGAATGTAACGCCTTTTTCGGAATCATACCAGACCGCGTGCGGCACCACGTAATTGATTCCCCGTACGAATTGATTCATAATATCTTTATATAATACGCCGATGCCGATTTCTTCTCCCATGGCGCCGTAAACTTCCGTCATTACAAGCGGCTTATCCCAGTTATACGCAGCGGAGCTAACGATTTTATACGCTTTGCGCGCGCGGTCGTAGAAAGAAATCTCGTCGATTCCAGGAATGTCCTGGTGCTGGAAAATTTTCATCAGATCGCCGCATGTCGTCACGGGATTGACATTTTCTTCCTGGTCCATATGTCCCATAAGCGCGATGCCATGCGCGTGGCACCATTCATTCATCGTTTTAATATAATTCTCTGAAAAGAGCTCCGTGCGGAACCCGAATAGCGCGCTGCGTGCAAAGGCGGTTTTCTCTCCGATGTCATACCAGAGCGCGGGATACAGCGTAATGGGGTCATAACCGTACTTTTTTTGAAACAAGGAATTGAAATTGCCCGTCCAGGTGCGGCCTTTCGCCTGATAGAGCATCGGTTCATCGTAAAACGCACTGTCGATCACCGTACCGAAATAGTCGCGGAACCGTTCGTAATATGCTTCGTGCGTAATTCCGATCAGATGCTCCACCGCTTTCCGGTCGAGATAATCGACACGGTCATAGCCGTCCCTACGTACAAAAAACGCCATGATTTTATACGTTCCGCCGGGAACGGAGAAGGAAGCATGGCAGACGCGTCCATCGTGCCGGAAACAGTCGGAAATGTCTGTGATTTCCGCGGTATCGGGCCGGAAGAGAACCGCGCCGAGATATTGCGCGTCTTTCGCACGAATCAGAAATTCGGCGCGGCAAGGTCCCGTAACTTCCTTTTCTTCCTTATCCAGACGTTTCATCGTATCTTCCGGATATTTCTTTGCAAGGAGACCGCCGGCACTACCGCTGGGAAATCCGTTTTCATCGTACAAGCAGAGTTTCATGCCTAATTTTTTTGCCGTTTCGAGGGCATGACGGTACAAATCAAAATACGGTTCGCTCAAATACCCATCCAGCCATTCCGGAAGGATCCCGAACCCGGCGTAACCGGATTCCCGTGCGGAATGTTCCATGATCCTCCGGATCCCATCTTTCGTAATTGCGGAAAGAACGCGTCCCTGGCTGTTCCAGAACCAGAGCGGTCGCGATTTATATTCGAACGGCGGATCGGCAAATGTTTCGTAATCCAGAATTTCCATATTCGGCAGCTCCAAACAAATATAATAATATTGATTTTATCATATCTTTTCTTCAAATAAAATATCTTTTCATTAAGATATCGGATTATATTGTTTGCGGCATATTCTTTTCTTAAAAATTTTCAGGTTGCATTTTTGTATAAAAAACGTTATTATTAAGTTAATAAAAAGCAAATGGAGGTATTAAGTATGCGAAAACTTATCAGTGTTTGTGTGGTGGCGGCAATCGTAATTTCTATGTTTGCGTTTGCTCCGATTGTTTCATCGGCAGCCGAACCGGCAAAATTGATCGATTTTTATTATGAGGATTTATATAAGCAGCATTTGCCTACAGGGGAAAATGAGTGTACCGTGGAATGGAAAGACAACGCGCTTCTTTTCACGGCCAATACGGAAGACACGGAATTGGGCGATACTTATTTTTCGGTCGGCGGCGCAGGCAATTTCGAGGCGGACGACAATCAGTGGATGGTCATCAAACTGAAAAATTTATCCGATGTCTCCACCTTCGAACTGCATTACGGAACGTCTCTCTACAATGTTGCGGGAAATACGGTGGCGCATTTTGATATCTCAGCGAAAGATTCCGATTATAAAACGTATGTGATCGACATTGCGAAAGCAAACCTTGATACGGCTTACGCGCTGAACGGGCCGGATGGGATCGCGCAGCAGGCAGGTTCTACGGATACGCCGATCAGTGAATTGACGGAATCCACCTGGCAGGGAACGGTTACTTCTCTTCGTCTTGACTGTCTTTACAAAGAAGGCAAAAGCGGAATGGTTCCGGACGGTTCCGAGATGTATATCGAATATATCGCATTCTTTGGATCGGAAGCGGACGCGAAAGCATTTTCGGCAAGCGGCCCGGACAGATCCGGTTATGTAGCGCCTCCTACGGCGGCGCCGATCGAAGGAGACGATGCAAATCCGAATTACGACGCAGTGATTCTGTTCAAAGAAGATGGGGACTGGGAAGATTACATCTCCGTAGATGGCAATCCGATCAATCAAATGATTTCTGAAGGCGCAAATGAAGCGGGCGATGCGATCCTGTTTACGGTCGAGAAGGGCAACGATCCATGGGTGCAGCTGATGCCGTTGGTATCGGTGGACGGCGAAGACTGGCCGGTAATCCAGATGAAGGTCCGGAAATCAGCCGGATCGCCCAATTCCGGACAGATGTATTATACGACCGACCTTAATCCGAATTTAGGGGAAGCGCAGACGGCTACGATCAAATATGCGAATACGTCCGACTGGCAGATCATCAATATCGATTTGAATGAAAACAAAAATGATTTGTGCGCGGGAAATTATACGATTTTACGTCTCGACGTCTTCACGAATTCTCCGGACGAATATGAATTTGAAATTGCGTATATCGCATTCTTTAAGTCGGTAGACGCCGCAGAACAATATGTTGCGAAGGGCGGAGACTTTTCCGAGCTTGCTTCCATGACGCCGGCGCCGTCGGAAAAAACGCCGACGCCTGTTCCCGCTACGCAAAAGCCGACTCCTACGAAAGCGGCCACTCCTACGCCGGCGAAAAAGGATGACGCTTCGAAAACCGGAATGAGCACGACGACGATCGTCATTATTGTTGTCGCCGCCGTTGTCGTCGTCGGCGCCGTCACGGCGTTCCTCCTCGTCAAAAAGAAGAAGAATAAAGGTCCGAACGACAATGAGGACAATGCGGACCATACGGATCACAAAGAATCATAAGATTCTTTCTTTTCTGGAACGAACACCCCGGGATTTTCCGGGGTGTTTTTTTACGGATCCTTTACATAACGATCACAAACAAATCATATACTGCCCTTGACCTGGAGTGCGCTCCAGGGAGTAAACTAAACCGGTAAATAAAATGGTTTTATAAATGATAAAATACGTTATGGCGGTATAAAATCATAAAAAAATGACAAAATCCATTTAAGCGGGTTTTATACAGGCTGGGGAAGGAAACAGTACGATGGCTGTGATTGCAATTCTTATTTCCATATTATGTGCATTTCTGATCGGAATTTTTTTATACTTATTTTTAATGCGCGCGATTCTCTTCTGGTGCCGGGGAACCGCCCGCATCAAGCTGAAACAGATGCGGATTTTTGCGATTGCGGCATCGATCTGCATCGCGCTGTTTTCCGTTAATCTGTTTAGCACCGCCGCGCTGGTTATCTTACACATCGTAGTGTTTGCCCTGGCGATGGAGCTGATCAATCTTCCGGTACGTTTGATTTCCGGGAAAATAAAACGAAACCCGGAAACTTGGAATAAAATTTACAAATGCGGACTCGTACCGGTATTCATTACGGCGCTTCTCTTGAGTTACGGTTCTTGGAATATCAACAATGTCAAAGAAACGTATTATACGGTTTACACCCATAAAGCAATTCCGGCGGCGGGATACCGGGTATTGCTGATCGCGGATCTCCATTACGGCAACGCGGCGCATTTCGATGACTTGGAGCGGTATTGTACGCAGATGAGTGCAGAAAAACCGGATATCGTCGTATTATGCGGGGATATCGTCGACGAAAGCACGGAACGCGCCGAACTGGAAGAAGCGATGCGACTGCTGGGATCTATTCAAAATAAGTACGGCATCTTTTATGTTTTTGGAAATCATGACAAGTCGAGATACCGGAGCGCGCCGAATTATACGGAAGAAGAACTCCGCGCCGCAATTCGGGAAAATAATATTCATTTATTGGAGGACGCGTCGTATGAAATCGATGGCAATTTCACGCTGATCGGCAGAAAAGACAGAAGCAATGCGCGCGAATCCGTGGAGGAGATCACCGCGGAAACAGACCCGGACCGTTTTCTCCTGATGCTTGACCATCAGCCGACAGAATATGAGGAGGAACGCGCCGCAGGCGTCGATTTGCTGCTTTCCGGGCACACGCACGCAGGGCAGATCTGGCCTGTGGGATATCTGATAGAACCGTTGGGGTTTGGTGATTTATGTTATGGCTA
>CABQCN010000186.1 GCA_902462635.1 uncultured Oscillospiraceae bacterium | reverse complement strand
TGATTATCCGAAATACATGATTACCGAGGAAACGGAAGATGGCGTAAATGTTATAAAAGTCCAGATTTCGGGAAACGATGTTTCGCATCTGATCGGACGGCACGGCGAAACGCTGTATGCGATCAATTACATTGCGAGCCTTCTGGTAAACAGAAATAAAGAAGAATTCAAACGCGTTTTTATAGATGTGGAGAATTACAGAAAGCACCGGGAAGAAACGCTTGTTTCTATCGCGAACCGGGCGGCGGACCGGGTCGTGAAATATAAAAGACCCGTTTCTCTCGATCCGATGCCGGCTTCGGAAAGAAGAATCATTCATTCGGCGCTGCAAGGCAATCGGAATATCGTCACGGAAAGCCAGGGCGTAGAGCCGAACCGCTGTGTCGTAATCAAGGCAAGACCTTACGTCAAGAAAATTTGATGATTTTATATGAAATACTACAGTGAAGATACCATTGCGGCAATTTCTACTCCCGCGGGGACCGGCGGAATCGGGATTATCCGCATCAGCGGCGGCAGGGCGATAGAAATTGCAAATAAGATATTCAGAGGAATTTCAAAACGGGCAGCCGGCAAAGACGCGGTTGCCCGTATGTCTTCTCATACGCTGAAATACGGTGTCATTACGGATCCCGATACGGAGGAAGCGATCGACGAATGCCTGGTAAGCGTAATGAAAGCGCCGCATTCCTATACGAAAGAAGATATCGTAGAAATCAACTGTCACGGCGGATATGCCGTGATGAAAAAAATATTGATGCTCCTCTTCCGCGCCGGCGCCCGTCCTGCGGAACCCGGAGAGTTTACGAAACGGGCGTTTCTCAACGGCAGAATCGATCTTTCCAAGGCGGAAGCGGTTATGGATCTGATCGAAGCCAGGACCGAAGCCGGGCGAAAAACGGCGGCGCAGCAGCTTTCCGGCCGTTTATGCCGGGAGATCGGAGAGATCCGCGAGAAGCTGAAACACTGCCTTGCAGAAATAGAAGTTGCGCTGGATTATCCGGAATATGAAATGGATCGCGAAGCCGGCGGATCCGCGATGGAATTACTGGCCGATACGCAGGGAAAACTAAAGCGGCTTTCCGATACGTTTTATAGGGGACGTATTTTAAAAGAAGGCATCAAAACGGCGATCGCAGGAATCCCGAATGCAGGAAAATCCTCGCTGCTGAATTTGCTTTCCGGTCATGAGCGGGCGATCGTTACGGAAATTCCAGGAACGACGCGCGACACGATAGAAGAAGTTATCGATTATGAAGGAATCCCGATTCTTGTAACGGATACCGCCGGCTTGCGGGAAACGACGGACGCCGTGGAGAAAATCGGCGTCGACCGCTCCTATGGGGTGATTGAGAACAGCGATATCGTCGTATTTATGGCGGACATTTCCGATCGATCGCGCGCGGCGCTGTCCAAAGAACTTTTAGAGGAGATCAAAAATAAATTCGGACCGAAGAAACCGATTATCACCGTTTTGAATAAGAGCGATATCGAACAAGAGGACGCTTCGGCGGCTTTTGACCGAGGCGCTATAAAAATATCCGTCAAGGAAGACCGCGGGACGGAACAGATTTTCGAAAAAATAAAAGAGCTGATGCAAATCGGATCCATTGAAAACAACGATACGGTGCTGATCACGAATGAGCGCCATAAAAATTTGATCGATCAGGCGCTTGGAGCACTGCAGAAAGCGGGGGAAAGCTATCGAAAGAACCTCCCGCTTGATTGTATTTCATATGATATCTGGGAATGCGGAAAATTTTTAGGTGAAATCACGGGAGAATCGATTGAAGATGACGTCATGGAAACGATCTTCAGTAAATTCTGTCTGGGAAAATAAACGGGAGACGATCGTATGGGCGCACAATTTGGCAATTATGATATCGCGGTAATCGGCGCGGGGCACGCCGGCTGCGAAGCGGCGATGGCAGCGGCAAGGCTTGGACTGCGGACCGTGATATTTGCCGTCAATATTGACAGTATTGCGAATATGGCATGTAATCCGAGCATTGGAGGAACGGCGAAAGGACAGCTGGTCAGGGAAATCGATGCAATGGGCGGCGTCATGGGGAAGATGGCGGATAAGACGGCGATCCAGACGAAACTGTTGAATAAAGCGAAGGGCCCTGCCGTATATTCTCCCCGGGCGCAAATCGACAGACGCCGTTACCAGACGGAAATGAAGCACATGCTGGAACTCCAGGAGAACATCGATTTAAAACAAGCGGAAATCGTAAAAATCGTAACCGTTCCGGGGGAAAACGGGATTCCCCGCGTTTCCGGCGTGGTGACGCATCTCGGCGCGGAATACGGCTGCAGATTTGTGGTTGCCTGTACCGGTACATATCTGAAGGGAAAAGTCATTATCGGCGAACATAGCTACAGCAGCGGTCCGGACGGACATTTTCCCGCAAATGCGCTGTCGGACTGCCTCAAAGAACTGGGGTTTTCCCTGATCCGGTTAAAAACCGGAACGCCGCCGCGCATAAACAGGCGGAGCGTGGATTTTACCAAAACAGAACCGCAGAATGGGGATGATCTTCCGTTTTCTTTTTCCTTTGACGAAGACGCGCCGGCGTCGGCGCAGCTGCCCTGCTACCTGACGCACACCAATGCGCGTACCCATGAAATCATAAAGGCAAACTTACACCGCTCTCCGCTTTACAACGGCCTGATCGAGGGCGTGGGGCCGCGGTATTGTCCTTCCATCGAAGACAAGGTGATGCGTTTTGCCGATAAAGAGCGGCATCAGCTTTTTATAGAGCCGATGGGGATCGATACGGAAGAAATGTATGTGCAGGGGATGTCCTCCAGCCTGCCCGAAGACGTGCAGTGCGATTTTATCCATTCCATTTCCGGTTTGGAAACGGCGTCTATCATGCGGCCCGCGTATGCGATCGAATATGACGCGATCGACGCGAGACAGCTCCGGCTTTCCTTGGAAAGCCGCCTTGTGGACGGGTTGTTCTGCGCCGGACAGATCAACGGGTCTTCCGGTTATGAAGAAGCTGCGGCACAGGGGCTTATGGCCGGCATCAACGCCGCGCGGAAACTGCAGGGGAAAGAGCCGCTGATCGTTGATCGTTCGGAAGGATATATCGGGGTGCTGATCGACGACCTTGTCACAAGAGGGACGCGCGAACCGTACCGGATGATGACGTCGCGCGCGGAATACCGCCTGGTGCTGCGGCAGGATAACGCGGATCGCCGTCTCACGCCGAAAGGATACGAGGCGGGACTCCTATCGGAGGAGCGGTATCAGAAATTTCTGAGAAAAATGGAAAATATTACAGCGGAAATCGACCGCCTGAATCATACGTACACGGCGCCGTCCGAGCGCGTAAACGCAATCCTGGCGCGCGCAGGCGCGGCGCCGCTCAAAGGGAGCTGTTCGCTGGCGGAATTACTGCGGCGCCCGGAGATCAGCTATGAAATTTTACAGGAAATCGAGGAAACAAAGTCCCCGCTTTCCTTCCGGGAGGCGGAACAGGTGGAAATATCCATAAAATATGAAGGCTATATCAACCGCCAAGAGGCGCAGATCCGCCAATTCCGGAAATTGGAGAAGAAGCTGCTTCCGGTGCCGTTCGATTATAGCGCGGTTCCGAATATCTGTCTGGAGGCAAGAGAAAAATTGACGAAAATACAACCGGAATCCATCGGCCAGGCGAGCCGCATCACAGGCGTTTCCCCGGCGGACATTACGGCGTTGATGATCTATCTGAATACGAAAGAAAGAGAACCGCTATGTTAGACAGTGTACTGCAGGAATTCCTGATCCGCACGGCCGCTGCCGCCGGCGTGGAAGTATTACCGGACCATGCGGATAAATTTTCAAAATATGGAGATCTTTTATTGGCATGGAACAACGTCATGAACCTGACGGCAGTGACAGAGAAAAAAGAGATCGTTCTCAAACATTATATCGACAGTATTACCCTTCTTCCCCGCTTGGACAGAACACAGTGTAAAACGCTCGTGGATATTGGGACGGGCGCCGGATTTCCCGGGATCCCCGTGAAAATTCTGCGTCCGGAGCTTGAAGTCGTATTGCTGGACTCGCTGGGAAAACGGGTGGATTTTTTAAATGCAGTCCTATCCGGACTGGAATTAAAAGGAATCCGCGCCGTGCATCTGCGCGCGGAGGATGGCGGCAGGATGCCGGAATACCGTGAAAAATTTGATTGCGCAGTCGCAAGAGCGGTGGCGCCGATGAATATTTTACTCGAATATTGTATGCCGTTTGAGAT
>CABQCN010000185.1 GCA_902462635.1 uncultured Oscillospiraceae bacterium | reverse complement strand
AATCGAGGATTCGATCTCCCGGCTGTATTCGACCGTGCCGTACGTATTTTGAATATGTTCTACGAGCGCTTCGATTTCGGCGTCTGATACGAACGCTCCCTGCACGCGCATCGGTTTCGACATTCCAATCGGATGGAACAGCATGTCCCCTCTTCCCAGCAGTTTCTCCGCGCCGCCGCCATCGAGTATCGTGCGTGAATCCACCTGGGAGGTAACGGCGAATGCGATCCGCGAAGGGATATTGGCTTTGATCAGTCCGGTGATGACATCCACGGAAGGACGCTGTGTCGCAATAATCAGGTGGATTCCGGCAGCTCTCGCCTTTTGCGCAAGGCGGATTACGGATTCCTCGATTTCCTTCGACGCTACCATCATCAGATCTGCAAGTTCGTCGATGATAATTACAATTTGCGGCATACGTTCCGCCGCCCGCCCGCCGCGTTCCGTCATGGCGTTATAAGATTTTAAATCTCTGACGCTGTACTGCGAAAAAGAAGCGTAGCGTTTTTCCATTTCCGCGACCGCCCAGGATAAGGCGCCTGCCGCCTTGCGAGGATCCGTAACCACGGGAACGAGCAAATGCGGAATTCCATTATAAATACCGAGTTCGACGATCTTGGGGTCGATCATGATCATGCGCACGTCTTCCGGACCCGATTTATATAAAATACTCGCAATAATCGTATTGATACAAACGCTTTTTCCGGAACCCGTCGCGCCGGCGATCAGCAAATGCGGCATTTTCGCAATATCGGCAATAATATTTTTGCCTGCGATATCTTTCCCGATTGCGAACGTCAGCTTCGATGCCGAGTCGCGGTATTCTTTTGAGCCGATGACATCCCGGAGATATACGATTTCTACCTCTTTATTCGGGACTTCGATCCCAACCGCTTCCTTTCCCGGGATCGGCGCTTCGATACGAACGCCTGTTGCAGCCAGATTCAACGCGATATCATCCGAAAGGGAAACGATTTTGCTGACTTTGACGCCAGGATTGGGCTGTAACTCATAGCGCGTTACCGCAGGACCGCGCAGTACTGCCGTAACTTTCGCGCCGACGCCGAAACTGGCCAGCGTATCGATCAATTTCTTGGCACGCCCATTCTGTTCGTAATCGTACAGATCATTCTGACCGTTCTCGTTTCTGCCCGCCGTCCGCAGTAAATCGATCGGCGGTTTGATATACCGTTTCGAGCGCCGCTGCGGATGCGCCGCCGCTTCTCCGATACCGTCCGTTCCCGTCGGTTTCGGGGAAGAGATTATTCTCTGGTCATCTTTTTTTTTTGAACCGGTTCCATACGCCGGTTTTATTCTGTTCTTCATCCCCGTCGGTCGTACCGCGGTTCCGGTTGAACAGCCTGTCAATTTTTTCCATATCCGCCGAAACTTTATCTTCTGCGGTTTCTTTATTTCTGTCTTCCGGACGTTCCGCGGGTTCCTCTCTGAACGAGGAATCATTTCTTGCGGATGAATATAATTCCTGTCTGCGCGGCTTTACCGGTTCACTTTCCGAATCGGACAAGTCGTCGGGCAGCATGACACGCGTCCTGCGCACGGATCTCGGCGCCGCAACCCTGCGTTCTACTTCCCTGCTGATATCGTCGGATATTTTACCCAGTTCGTCCGGTGTCGCCGTCTTATAATCCTCCATTGGTTCATATTCGATGTTCCGTACGGAAGGGCGGCTTTTTACCGGTTCTGCCGGCTGCTCCGGCAAAGTTTGAGCGGTTTCCGGCACTGCCGGGTCCGTCTCTTTTTTGTCGGAAGAGACTGCGGGAGGAACTTTTTTATTGGTATATAAATCTTCTTCCTTCTCTACGAAAGGATTCTTCGTGCTGCCATACGCACGTCTCGTCGTACCGGCAGCTGGATTCAGGCGGTCTGAGTTCTGTTTAATAGATTGAAAATTCGCCGCGGTACGAACCAGTTTTTTTTCCATGTCGCGCGGGATGCTTCCCGCATTTTTGATATAGGAAGACGTAACTTTCGGCGTGATTTCGCTTTCTTCCAATTTCTGTGCGTGTTCCTGTATTCCGCTTGGATCCGCCGGCCGGCGGCGTTCCGGCGCTTCCGGACGCACCGCTTCTCTTCTGACTGCGGCGGTCCTCGCAGTATATCTTCTTTCCGGTATGCCGCGTACCGGAAGATTCTCTGCGGGTTCTTCTTTTTCTTTGTCCGGATCTTCGTAATTCTGCGCCGGCGCGCTTTGCTCCTCGCGATGCGGATTATTGAAATTCGGGAAAAACTTTTCCAATACCATTTCCACCAGAATCCCGACGAGCAGATACAATACGATTAAAACAAGATAGGATAGAATGATATTATAATCTTTCACGAGCTTCAGCCACAACGATAATATGAGTAAAACAAGAAGGGAATATTTATTTGAAAGCAATAACTTTTTCAGAAAATTCAACATTATCTTTTGCACCTCTACTTAAAATACAATATCATTGTAGCACACTTTCCCTTGCTGCGCAATTTGATTTCATAAAATAAAGCCCGCATAAGCGGACTTTATCACTGCCAAATATTCCCTTTTTGCAAATGATTACCTGCAGGTCTTTTTCTTGACCGCAACAAGCGCAATTCCCGCGAATACAACGACCACGATTGCCGCCACAATGAAATCGGCGTCGCCTGTGGAAGGCGGATTCGGGTTTTCGTTCGGTTTTTGGCCCGGCGTTGGCGTTGCCGTACTCGGACTCTGCGTAGGATCTCCTTCAGAGCCGCCGGCCTTCGTTGCCGTGTAAGTGCCCTCTCCGTCATCGCTCATCGTAACACCTTCGCCGAGGATGCACCATTCGGCTGCTTGATCCTCGTTTACGTTCAGGCAGATTCCGAGTTCGGCGCCATTTTCTACAACATTATATTGCGCAGAATAAAATACGCCGCCGTTGATCGTAATGGTCATCGGCCCCGTTGCCGCTTTGCCGCTGACCTTTAAAGCTACATGGGAAGATTCGAACTTGCCGCCGTTGATGGTAACCGTTCCGTATCTGTTCTGAAGTGCGGAATTTGCCCCGATAATCTTTCCGTTGTTGATCGTAACGGTCGCTCCGCCTTCTATCCAGATTCCGTCATTTCCCGGATCTCCTGCTTCGATCGTTCCGCCGTCTACTGTCAGCGAGCCGGCTAGTACGTTTAATGTGTCATTATCGTCACCGAAAGGGCAAACGATTTTGCCTGTGCCATCCGCACTGGAATCTTTGATCGTCAGATTTGCTCCGTTGAGCGTGATCTGTCCCGTGACCGTATATCCGTTCAGGTCAAGAACGATGTCACCCGATTTGAATTCCGCAGTTTCGGCCGTATCCCCGGTGAGGGTATACGTACCGCTTCCCTTAATTTCCGACAGTTTCGAAATGTCGGAGGCATGTACATTCAATACTCCGAATAAAGAGACAAGCAACGCACACGCAAGTACAATAGAAAGTTTTTTCTTCATAGCTACCTCCCTTTCTGATTTAGAACAATGGTTAGATCATAGCAAATCCACTATAGCCTGTCAACATAATTTTTTCGTTAACTACGTATCAAATTCTAAATATACGACGCTGTTTTTCATCATGGTCACCGGAAGCGCAGCGCCTGCTTCCGGCACGAAATCGCGCCGGTCCGTGTTGAATCTGTCGGTGGTGCGGATTTTAATATTACTGATTTTATCCATCCCGTTCAAATGCAGCATTACCCGCGTATCCGGGCCGTCGTAATTTGCAAGCAGAACGCCTGCCGTATTCTCATCCACTGCCGCGGTGGCAAAAATCCCATCGCCGCCTTGCCGCTGTTCGGAGACTCCTTCCGGATTTTCCACTCCAAATGAAACCGCGGAAGATTTCTGTCCCGAACCGACCATGCACAGGCATTCGGAAGATTTCCGGTACAATTCACCGAAATATACGAACGGATAATACGGCTTGAGCGGCACGCCATAGAGATCGAACAATCCGCACCAAAACATTTTCGGCTGCCCGTCGTAATACGCCGCCGCATCGATCCTGAGGTTCTGGAACAGGGAAAGCGAAGCTGCGCAGAATGATGCGCCGACTTCGTTTTTGATGCGTTCAAACAAAAATTTTCTGTTGTATTCAAACCCCTCTCCCATGATTGATTCCCAGAATTCACCGGTAAAAATATTCCATTCGTCTAATATTACCGGCAGATCCGGATAACCGTGCATATTCAGCTTTCTGTTTACGTGTTCGTTTATTTTTACAAAGTCACGCAGGTCGTCCGCATATATATGAT
>CABQCN010000184.1 GCA_902462635.1 uncultured Oscillospiraceae bacterium | reverse complement strand
AGGGGCGCGATCCGGATACCGCTGCGGATATACAGGAATCCCGCGCCGCGCGGCCCGTGGATCTTGTGCGCGCTGACGCTGAGCAGGTCGCAGCCCAGCTCCCGCACCGATACGGGCAGTTTCCCGTAGCTCTGCACGCAATCGGTATGGAGTACGGTATTCGGTTGGATCGCTTTCACCGCCGCCGAAAGTTCCGCAATCGGCTGCAGCGCTCCGGTTTCGCTGTTTACGTGTAAAACGGAAACGATTGCCGTCTCTGCCGTCATCATGCTTTTGCATGCGTCGAGATCGAGAACGCCATTGGAACGCAAGGGAATCCTGCGGACCTCATATCCCGTTTTTTCCAAATAGGCGGCCGTCTCGGAAACGGACGGATGCTCGGCCGCCGAAATCAGAATCTGCCGTCCGGCGCGCGGATTTGCCTGCACGTATCCGCGGAGCGCCCAGTTATTGCTTTCCGTTGCGCAGGAGGTAAAATAAATCTCTTTCTCGGCGGCGCCGATGGATTCCGCAAGCGTTCTGCGCGCCGCGTTCAGCTTCCGTTCGGCTTCCAGTCCCATATGATGCAGGGAAGACGGATTGCCGTACAGCAAATTCGCCGTATTCCGCTGCTCCTCCGTCACGCTGTCATCCTGCCGCGTCGTGGCACTGTTGTCAAAGTAAAAGGTTTCTTTCTGCCGTTTTTGTTCGACATATTTTTCATACAGATCCGGGCGTTTGCGCTGCGTACGTTCTTCCGCCGCACGGATCTGCCATTTTTCGATTTCATCATGATTCCCGGAAACCAGAATTTCCGGAACTCTTTTCCCCTCGATTTCCGCAGGGCGCGTATATTGAGGGTATTCCAGCAGTAAGCCGGCATGGGACTCCTGTTCCGCGGAACCTTCCGCGAGGACGCCCGGCAAGAGCCGCGCCACGCAGTCCGCGACCGCCATGGCCGGAATTTCACCGCCCGTCAGTACGAAATCCCCCATGGAAATTTCCTCGTCGACGAATTCCTCGAGGACCCTTTCGTCGACCCCTTCGTAATGTCCGCACAGAATCATCAGGTTTTCTTTTTCGGAAAGCCGTTGTGCGGTTTTCTGCGTAAAAGGCTTTCCCTGCGGCGACATATAGAGAATATGAGGCGGTTCGCCCTTGCAGGCGCGCGATACGGCGCGGATACAATCGGCAATCGGCTGGTACGCCATCACGAGACCGGGTCCGCCGCTGTACGGGTAATCGTCCACCTTCCCCTGTTTGTTTGTCGTGTAATTTCTGATCTGATGGCAGTTGATTTCCAGCAATCCTCTGGAACACGCCCGCGCGATGATGCTTTCCTGAAACGCCGCTCCGACCATATCCGGGAACAGCGTTAAAATATCGATTCTTCTTGTCACGTTATTCTTCGCCGCTTTCTGCTCCGCCGTTGTCTTCGTATACTTCTTTCAATCCCGGCAGAAGAGAAACCGTTATTTCGCCTTGTTCCACATTGACGGCTTTGATTACGTCCGCAATCGCCGGAATCCATATCTTCTTTTTATCCGTTCCCGTTATCTCGTAGATATCGTTCGCTCCCGTGGACTGTACCTCCGTAAGAGTGCCAAGCAAATTTCCGTTTTCTTCTTTCACGGCACATCCGATCAAGTCGCCGATAAAGTAAGTGTTTTCCGGTAGTTTCACTGCCTTCTCCCGCGGAATTTCGAGAAACATTCCACGCAGCGCCTCCGCCTTGTCACGGTCGTCAACGCCGTAAAGCCGGAGCAATACGACATTGCCCGCGGGCGACGCGGACAGTACTTTATACGTGCCGCTTCCCTGCCCGCCCCTCTTTTTCGGAACGAGTTCGACTTCCGCAAGAGCGCAAAAGCGTATGGGATTATCGGTCAAAGGCAACACTTTCAGTGTGCCCTTGACGCCATGAACACTTACAATTTCACCGATTCTGATTCTATTCAGCAAAATCCAATGCCCTCCCGAATACAAACGACTTTCTCAAACAATGTCGACATAAACCGACTTCGGTACGTTTCTCGAAGCAGCTTTCGTGATGGTACGGAGCGCTTTCGCGATCTTTCCGTCCTTCCCGATCACTTTTCCTTTGTCCTCATCGGCAACCGAAACTTTCAGCGTAATGCTCGTTTCGGATTCTTCTTCCGCGACGGAAACCAGCTCCGGATGATTTACAAGCTGCCGTACCACGATTTCCAAGAACTCTTTCATTGTAACGCTCCATTCCTCCGCAATTATTCGGCTTTCGCCTCCGCTGCTTTTTTGAGCAGCGCTTTCACGGTATCAGTAGGCTGTGCGCCGTTTTTGATCCAATAATCCGCACGTTCGGAATCGATTTTGATTTCCGCGGGATCCACTAATGGATTGTATGTTCCGATTTCTTCTATAAATCTTCCGTCTCTCGCGTATTTCGATTCTGCAACGATCACTCTGTAAAACGGTGCTTTTTTGGCGCCGATTCTTCTGAGTCTGATTTTTACCATATACTTTCACCTCCGGTAACTTCCGTAATTTATATTTACAGGAAAATATCAGGCATTTTACCGCCGAACATCTTTCTGCCAATACCTTTTTTGCCCTTGCCGCCGAATTGTTTCATCATGGCGCGCATTTCTTCAAATTGTTTCATCAGGCGGTTCACATCCTGTACCGTCGTTCCGCTGCCCGCGGCGATCCGTTTTCTGCGGCTCGCGTTCAATATATCGGGCTTTCGCTTTTCCCGCTTCGTCATCGACTGAATGATCGCTTCGATCTTTACGAACTGCCTTTCGTCGATATCCTCTTCCCGGATCTGTCCCGCGCCCGGCATCAGTTTCAGCAAGCCGCCGATCCCGCCCATTTTCTTGATCTGCTGAAGCTGGTCGAGAAAATCATCGAGTGTAAAAGTCTGGGTCGCCAGCTTTTTTTCCAGCTCTTCCGCTTTTTTCTCGTCATACAGTTCTACCGCCTTATCGATAAGCGTCAGCACGTCGCCCATTCCCAGGATCCTGTCCGCCATTCGTTTCGGGTAGAAAACTTCGAAATCATTGACTTTCTCTCCGCTGGATGCGAACTTGACGGGCTTTCCGGTGATCGCCCTTACGGAAAGCGCCGCGCCGCCACGCGTATCGCTGTCGAGTTTTGAAAGGATAATGCCGGTGACGTCGAGGCGTTCATGGAAAGACGCCGCCACATTTGCCGCTTCCTGTCCCGTCATCGCGTCGATTACGAGTAAAATTTCAGAAGGCTTTACCGCTGCTTTGATTTCGTCGAGTTCATCCATGAGGGCCTCGTCGATCTGCAGGCGTCCCGCCGTATCCACGATCACAATATCATTTAAGCTTCTGAGCGCACTTTTCACGGCGTTTTTGGCAATATCCGCCGCTTTCGCACCCGTTCCTTCCGTATATACGGGAATATCGATCTGTTTCCCGAGCACCTGCAGCTGCTGGATCGCCGCCGGCCTGTAAATATCGCACGCAGCCATCAGCGGTTTTCTCCCCTGTTTCCGGAGATGCGCCGCCAGCTTGGCGCAAGCCGTCGTCTTACCGGTACCCTGCAGTCCGACGAGTAAAATCACGTTGGGCGGCGTTTTCGACAGATCCAGTTTATAATCTTCCGCGCCAAGCAGCGCCGTCAGCTCGTCGTCTACGATTTTGACGATTTGCTGCCCTGGAGAAAGGCTTTCCAGTACATCCTGTCCGACCGCTTTTTCGGAAACCTTAGCGATAAAATCTTTCACGACTTTATAATTGACGTCTGCTTCCAGCAGCGCCAGACGGATCTCACGCATAAATTCCTTAACGTCTTTCTCCGTGACGCGCGTTTGCCCTTTTAATTTTTTGATCGTCGCCTGCAGCTTCTCCGATAAGCTTTCAAATGCCATACTATCCCTCTTATATCTTCGTCATGATTTTGAAAAGGTTTTTGTCGATCTGATCGAGCATATACAGATTTCCGCTCTGCATGCCGCTGCGGTCGATCAGCTGCAGATCTTCCTGGATTGTCTTGAGTCCCTGCTTGATCTCGCAAAACCGTTCCATCAGATTCAGCTTTTCCTCATATTCGGCCAGCGCGCCGCGCCCCCTTTTGATAAAGTCATGCGCGCCTTGCCTGCTGATCCCCAGCACTTCCGCGATTTCGGATAAGCTCAGATCCTGATTATAATGCATATCCATGCATTTGTATTGACTGTCCGTAAGGAGCTGTCCGTAAAAATCGAGCAGCATACTGATTTCATAAATATCTTCAGCCATGATCAATTTCTCCAAAATCCCGAATCAT
>CABQCN010000183.1 GCA_902462635.1 uncultured Oscillospiraceae bacterium | reverse complement strand
CCTTCCCGGAAGAGATGCTTCCGCACGCCGAAGGTCCGTTCGATTTTATCACTTCGGAGGCATTCCTCCGGCGTACCGTTCAATACAATGCGGGAATCATCCAGTAAAAGGATGCGATCCGTCCAGCGAAGGGCCTCCGAAATATCGTGCGTGATCATAAATACCGTCTTCCCATATTCCGTTTTCAGAGACTGCAGAACCGCTCTGAAATGAGCGCGTCTTTCGATATCCAGGTAGGTTGCCGGTTCGTCGAAAATCACGATTTCCGCATCTTGTGCCAGAATCATGGCCAGAAACACATTTTGCCGTTCCCCGCCGGAAAGAGAAGACACGGGCACATTTTCCAGCGGTAAAAGGTCCATCTTTTCCATCGCACTCTTTATTGCATTGCGGTCGGCGCCGGAAAGTCTCGCGCCGTTGCCGATATAAGGGCTGCGTCCGAGCGCGACCAATTCCCCTGCGGTCAGCGGCACTGCCGGTAAAATCTGCGGCAGAATCGCGACATGCTTTGCGCGTTCCCGCGGCGCCATATGCGAGAAATCTTCTCCGGAAAGCAATATTTTCCCCTTATATTTCAAGCGTTGATTGAGGCAGGCCAGAAGCGTGGATTTGCCGGATCCGTTCCGTCCCAGCAGCGCCGTTATCCGGTTCGGCTCCAGCGCAAAAGAAAGATCGGAAAGAATCCTGCGGTCTCCGTAGGAGAAAGAAACATTACGAAATTCGAGCATTCTCTCCCTCCTTTCTACGCAGAAGCAGCACCAGGAAGAAAGGCGCGCCTGTCAGTGCGGTCAGGATTCCGACGGGAATTTCTGTCGGCGCAAAGAGAATCCGGCTCACAATATCCGCAGATAAAACCAAAATACCCCCGAGGAGCGGCGCAAATACCAGCTGCCTGCCGATGCTGCCGCCGGTAAGCCGCCTGACGATATGCGGAACAATCAGACCCACGAAACCAAGCAGGCCGGCATAGCTCACCACAGCCGCGGCGGAAGCGCTTGCGAGCACCAGGCACAGAATGCGGAGCAGGCGGACCCGGACGCCCAACGAAGCGGCAATGCTGTCCCCCAGGCAAAGCACGTTGATTTTACCCGAGAAAAATAAAGAAAGCGACAGGGAAAGCAAGATAAAGATCGCCGGGAGGTACAGTTTTTTCATCGTAACTCCCGAGAATCCGCCGATCGAAAATGCCGTATAGGAGACAAGCGCGTCCGGATCCAATACGGAAAGAAACGAAATTCCTGCCTGGAAAAGCGCGGTGCAGGCAATTCCTGCCAATATAATTGTATTTTTAGACGATCCCGCTTTCTCGGATAAACCGATAATAAGCAGTGTCGTAATAAATGCGCCAAGAAACGCTGCCGGCGGCAGGGCGAAAACATGTGCCGGATAGAAGGTCAGACATAGCATGACACAAAAACCGGCGCCTGCGTTTACCCCAATGATATTCGGGCTTGCAAGCGCGTTATTCGTTACGCTCTGCAGCAATACGCCGGACACGGAAAGGCCGATTCCGGCGAGCAGGCCCGCGAGCAGGCGCGGCAGGCGCAGCGCGTACAGGATCGTGCTTTGCGTCTCCGCACCTTCCATTCTGAAAAGGCCGCGGAAGAAAGAAGCGCTGTCCATTGCGGAGCTGCCAAGGCGCAGCGCCAGGTACATCACAAAGAGAAGTACGCCGCCCAGGATAAATGCGGCGCGGACTCCGCGGAGCGGATACGCATTTTGCCGGGCATTCGAGCGGCGTTTCATCTATTTAACCGCCAGATCCGGATACAGCAGCCCGGCAAGATATCCGTATGCTTCCGCCCATTTCGCATTCGGCTTGAAATGGAACAATTCTTTTGGAAGAAACGCATAATTTCCCTTTTGCACCGCATCGAGCGTTTTCCACGGCGTTTCTTGCAGCAAGGTTTCCACATAGGCCCGCGCAGCTTCTTCTTTGCCCATGAAAGAAAAGAAAATATAATCCGGGTTCTCAGAGAGAATTTCTTCAAAGCTAAGCCCGTCCAGAAGGATCGGCGCGTTTTCCGCGATATTGTAGGTCCCGAGTTCGTTCAGCATTTTACAAACAAAATTTTCATCCGCGGTTTTTGCTTTTGTTGCATTATAAGCGGAACCGGCGCGGACAAAAAGGATTTTTTTACGATCCGCGGCGGCATATTGTGCCGCCTCTTCCAAAAGCGCGGAAATCTGCGTTTTTTGTTCCGTTCCGTAAAGCCGGTAGGCTTCCGTATTGCCGGTAATCTCGGTACAGATTTTTAATACGGACAGATACTCCTCAAAAGACTCCACGCGGAACGCAGCGGCAGGAATCCCGTTTTCCCGGAGAATTTGGGCCGTTTCCTTTTGCGCGGCGATATCGGCAGAACAAATCACGAAATCCGGCTGATAAGAAATCAGCAATTCATTGTTGATCGTTTTTCCCGCGCCGCTGTCTACCAGCTGCGCGGCCCGGTCCGCAAAGCCGCGTTCCACGCTTTCCCCTACCGTGATTGCCACGGTGCCGCCTGCAATTTGCCAGAGCTCCGCAAAGGAGGAAAACAGCACGGCAACTTTTTGTGGTTTCGCCGCCAGAGAAATTTCCGCTCCCGTGGAATCGGTAAAATGATACGGCGTGTTTCCTTGCTCGGTTTTCCCGTTCGTCCCGCCGGCGCAGCCGCATAGCAAAGCCATGCAGAGCACAATGGCCATCCATAAAATTGTTTTCTTTTTCATACGCATTCCTTTATTGTATTTAGCAGGTTGCGCCGCCTTTAAGGTGCTTTTGCGCTTTCAGGTTTTCTTCTTTCCGGAGCAGCAGCGCATCAGAAAGCAGCTGCTCCTGTACGCTTTCAAAGCCGAGCCGTTCGATCGTGTCGGCAAAACGCTCGCCCGTGATTCCCTGTTCCCGGAAAAGCAGGATCGCTTTTTCGATCGTATCCAAAACGTCTTCTTTATCAGTGAAAATTTTATCCAGCGCCTTGCCGCGGGCGATTTTTTTGCCCCATCTTCCGCCGATATAGATCCGGTAACCATCGCTGGACTGATCGATGGCATGAAAGGGGCATTTTCCGATACAGCGCCCGCAGTGATTGCATTGCTCCTCTTCGATCCGGAGCTTGCCGTCCCGGAGTTCCGCTACAGCAATAGGACATGCTTTTTCGACGCCGCAGATTCTGCAGCCCCGGCAATTTTCTAAATCGAGTTCCGGTATACGCTGTCCAATTACGCCAAGATCATTGAGATCCGGTTTGACGCAGTTGTTGGGACATCCGCCGACTGCGATTTTAAATTTGTGAGGAAGCAGCACGTTCCGGTATCCTTCATAAAAACGCGAATGGATTTCTTCGGATAAGGCAAACGTGTCGATCAGTCCGTATTGGCAAGTGGTTCCCTTACAGGAAACGACAGGCCGTACCTTAGAGCCGGTTCCCCCCGTTTCGAGGCCCGCGTTTTGCAGATATTCACGCAGCGGATCGATATTCGTATACGGGACGCCTTGAATTTCGATCGTAAGGCGGGAGGTCATCGTGATTTCCCCATTTCCGTACAGCTCTGCGGCTTCCGTGATGGCACGGCTTTCCTCCGCGGTTATTTTCCCGTTACGCGTAATGACTCTGGCGTTGAATTGGTCCGGCGTATTTTTGTCCCGCAGGAAGCCGAGCGCTTTGACGCGCGTGATCTCTTCGGCGGACACCGTCCCCGCAGCGGCGGCGCGCACCTCGTTGAACGTTACGCCGCCTTCCAGCACTTTGGTGTTTTGATATCCGTAATATTTCAGACGGTTCTGCAGAAAATACGCGCGTTTGCCGCGTGCGCAGACGAGCAGAAGGCGTTCTTCTTTGCCGATTCCCTCGAGCGGACCGTCAACTTTTGTGAGATCCACGTAGGTTGCGCCGGGAATAACCGGCTGCGGGTTCGTATCTATGATGCGCCACCCGTCGGCGGCGCCGTTTAAATATTCCGCCGGCGTCATGCTCGTAAAATCTCCGTTTAATTTATTCAACAATACATACACAGCCTGCAGGAACGGATGAATCGCCGTGGAAAAAGGAGGCGCATAAGTAAAATCCAGATTGTCATAGTCTTCCAGTACGGCGCCCATTGAAATGCCCGTCACCGCAATGTCCGTCATTTTATCGACCGCTCCGGATCCGAGAACCTGAATGCCGAGCAGCCGGCGGGTTTCTTTATCTGCGATCAGCTTTGTGATGAAAAACGATGCGTCAGGGTAATAATGTGCCTTATCATCTGTAACAACGGTTACGGTTTCCACGGAATATCCCGCCT
>CABQCN010000182.1 GCA_902462635.1 uncultured Oscillospiraceae bacterium | reverse complement strand
GCCGCGATTCTGTCGGCATCGAAGAACATATGCTCCGTGCGGCAGAGGCCGATCCCTTCCGCGCCGAAGGAAAATGCCTGTTTCGCATCTTTCGGCGTATCGGCGTTCGTACGCACCTGCATCTTCCGGAAGCTGTCCGCCCATTTCATGATGCGTTCGAAATCGCCCGATATGGACGCGTCAACCGTCTGGATGGCCTCGCCGTATATTTTACCGGTCGATCCGTCCAGAGAAATATAATCGCCTTCCCGGAACGTCTTTCCGCCCAGGGAAAATACTTTCTTCTCTTCGTCGATTTTGATGGCGCCGCAGCCCGAGACGCAGCACGTGCCCATTCCTCTGGCAACGACCGCTGCGTGGCTCGTCATTCCGCCTCGCACCGTGAGGATGCCCTGCGCATAATGCATGCCTTCGATATCCTCCGGAGATGTTTCCAGCCGCACGAGAACGACTTTTTCATTTTTATTGACTGCCCAGTCTGTCGCATCTTCCGCGGTAAATACGACTCTGCCGCAGGCGGCGCCGGGGGATGCGGGAAGCGCTTCGCCGATCGGCACTGCCTTTTTGAGCGCGGACGCTTCAAACTGCGGATGCAGAAGCGCATCGAGCTGTCTCGGATCGATCATGAGAACCGCCTGTTCGGGGGTGATCATCCCTTCGTCCACGAGGTCGCAGGCAATTTTCAGCGCGGCTGCTGCCGTTCTCTTTCCGTTTCTCGTCTGCAGCATGAACAGTTTCCCATCTTCGATCGTAAATTCCATATCCTGCATATCTTTATAATGATTTTCCAGTTTGTATACGATATCGTAAAACTGCTTGTACACTTCCGCTTTGAGCTGGTCGATCGTCTGCGGCGTTCTTACGCCCGCGACAACATCCTCGCCCTGCGCGTTCATCAGGTATTCGCCGTATAGTTTCTTTTCGCCCGTGGCGGGGTTTCTGGAAAACGCAACGCCCGTGCCGGAAGTATTGCCCATGTTGCCGAATACCATCATCTGTACGTTTACAGCCGTACCCCAGCTGGAAGGGATGTCGTTCATTCTTCTGTAATAAATCGCACGCGGGTTATCCCAGGAACGGAAAACGGCTTTGATCGCACCCATGAGCTGTTTGATCGGATCGCTCGGAAAATCCTCGCCGATTTTATCCTTATATTCCGCTTTAAAAAGCTGCGCAAGCTTTTTGAGATCGTCCGCATTGAGTTCCGTGTCAAGCTTTACGCCCTTTTCTTCTTTCATTTCATCAATGAGCTTTTCAAAGTATTTCTTGCCGACCTCCATAACGACGTCGGAATACATCTGTATAAACCGGCGGTAGGAATCGTAGGCAAAACGCGGATTTCCCGTCTTTTTCGCAAAACTTTCCACGACTTCGTCGTTCAGACCGAGATTCAGGATCGTATCCATCATTCCCGGCATGGAAGCACGCGCGCCGGAGCGCACGGAAACCAGCAGCGGATTGTTAAGGTCGCCGAACTTTTTCCCGGAAAGCGCTTCCAAGCCTTTAATATGTTCCATTACTTCGGCCATAATATCGTCGTTGATTTTCTCGCCGTCGGCATAATACTGCGTACAAGCTTCGGTGCTGATGGTAAAGCCCTGTGGAACAGGCATACCAAGATTGGTCATTTCCGCAAGGTTGGCGCCCTTTCCGCCAAGCAGCGCTCTCATGCTGCCGTTTCCTTCCTTGAAGTCGTAAACGTACTTCTTACTCATTTTGTAAAAACCTCCTAAAAATTATATAGATCAGCAAACTAAATCCCGTTGCATCAGAATTCAAGCTGCTTTGTAAGCCATTCTTCCAGACTGCCGATCGGCAGCCGGACCTGCTCCATCGAATCGCGGAAGCGAACGGTCACCGCATCGTCGCCCGGAACGCCCTCTTCGCCTTTCGTCTGAAAATCGTACGTAATACAGAACGGCGTCCCGATTTCGTCCTGGCGTCTGTATCTCCTGCCGATCGCGCCCGCCTCGTCGAATTCGCAGACGAACCGTTTGCTGAGGCGCTCGTACAGTGCGTACGCGTCGTCGGAAAGCTTTTTGACAAGCGGAAGCACCGCCACTTTGACAGGGGCGATCGCCGGATGGAAGCGCAGCACGGTTCTGCTGTCCGCCTTCCCTTCGGTGCTGAGGTCTTCTTCCTCATACGCTTCGCACAGGAACGCAAGCGTCACGCGGTCGGCGCCGAGAGACGGCTCGATGCAGTACGGAACGTATTTTTCGTTTGTCAGCGGATCGAAATAAGAAAGATCTTCTTTCGAATATTCGGTATGCTGCTTTAAATCATAATCCGTCCTGTCCGCGATTCCCCTCTCCCCAGCCGAACGGGAAGAGGTATTCGAAATCCGTAGTAGCTTTGCTGTAAAATGCCAATTCTTCTTTGGCATGGTCCCGCAGCCGCAGGTTCTCGTCGCGGATCCCGAGCGACCGCAGCCAGTTGTGGCAGAAAGATCTCCAGTAATCGAACCATTCGAGATCCGTGCCCGGTTTGCAGAAAAACTCGAGTTCCATCTGTTCGAATTCCCGCGTCCGGAACGTAAAGTTTCCCGGCGTGATTTCGTTGCGGAACGATTTGCCGATCTGCGCGATTCCGAACGGAACTTTCTTCCGGCTCGTTCTCTGCACGTTTTTAAAATTGACGAATATTCCCTGTGCGGTTTCCGGCCGGAGATAGAGTTCCGACTGTGAATCTTCCGTAACGCCCTGAAACGTCTTGAACATCATATTGAATTTCCGGATGTCCGTCCATTCGCTGCTGCCGCAGACAGGACACGGGATGTTGTGTTCTTTCATATATTCCGTCAGTTTCTCATTCGGCCAGCCATCTACGGCGAGCTCGATCCCGTTTTGCTGATTCCAATCTTCGACGATTTTGTCCGCCCTGTGTCTGCTCTTGCACTTTTTGCAGTCGATCAGCGGATCATTGAATCCGGCAACATGACCCGATGCCACCCATACGCGGGGATTCATCAAAATGGCGCAGTCTACGCCCACGTTATAGGGGCTTTCCTGTACGAATTTTTTCCACCACGCCTTTTTGACGTTATTTTTCAGTTCCACGCCAAGCGGCCCGTAGTCCCAACTGTTCGCAAGGCCGCCGTAAATCTGGGAACCCGGATAGACGAAACCGCGGTTAGTCGCGAGGGCTACAATTTTTTCCATGGTTTTCATATTATTTGATGCCCTCTTTCGTTCTCTCGTAAGTTACTTTTCCCTCGCTGATTTCATTGACCGCGATCGTAACAGGCTTATGGCTTTCGCAGACAATCCTGCTTTCGGAACCCGCAGTGATCTGGCGCGCTCTTTTTGCGATTTCCATAACGAGCGTGTATCTGTTATCCACGTTCTCCAACAGCTGTGAAATGGCCGGATAAATCATATTTTTTCTCCTTTCAGATTCAATTCCTCAAGTATTCCTTTATTTCTTTTATATTTCAACCTTTCGGCGGCAATAACCGCCAGAAGCTGATCTCTCGTATCATTTAAAATATCGTTTACCAGCACATAATCGAAATTTCCGACCTGCGGGATTTCACTGCGGAGCGCGTTTGCCACACGCTCGCGGATCTGCGGTTCCGTCTCGCGCAGACGGTATTGCAGCCGCGTCTCCAATTCCTCAATCGAAGGCGGTAAAACAAAAACGGTCACGGCGTCTTCCGGAAATTCTTTCTTAACTGCGATTGCCCCGGAAATCGTAAGATCCAGAATCAGGTCCGATCCGGCTTCGATTTTCGAGGAAATTTCGCTTTTGAGCGTCCCGTAACGATGACCGCAGAATTCATCCCATTCCAGAATTTCTCCCGTATCGACCAGACGATCGAATTCCTCTTTCGATTTGTAAAAATAATTTACGCCTTCCGCTTCTCCCGCGCGGATTTCCCGCGTTGTAGCGGAAGTCACGTACGAAAGGTGCGGGTTCTTTTCCGCCGCCGCTTTGATGATGCTGTTCTTCCCACAGCCCGAAGGACCTGAAATGACTGTGATGATTCCCCTTCTTGCCATTTTTTACGATATCCCCCCGGATGTTTCCTCGTCAGAATCTCCCGCTCTGCCTGCTACCGTTTCCGGCTGGATGGCGGACAGAACCACATGGTCGCTGTCCATGATGATCACCGAACGCGTCCTTCTGCCGTACGTAGCGTCGATACACATCGAACGGTCTTTGCTTTCTTGTATGATCCGCTTGACCGGGGCCGAATCCGGACTGACGATCGCAATGATTTTTTCTGCCTGAACCAAATTTCCAAAACCGATATTCAATAACTTCATACGTGTACT
>CABQCN010000181.1 GCA_902462635.1 uncultured Oscillospiraceae bacterium | reverse complement strand
ATGTCAGGTATTTGCCCAAAATTCTCAAGAAACATTAATGGATAAATTTTTCCACCTTATTGAGAATGATAAGAACGTGAATAAATATTCATATAAACAAGAGGATAAAAGCATTGCCGCTACAATAAATGGAATACCAGTTTATGAAAAAGACGTAGAATTACAGATGGTTATTCATACGGCGAGGGCTTCCTATGCTAACGATACAAATAATGTAGATAATTTTAAAGAATACGAATATTGTATGGAGAGAAACGAAATTATTAAAGTTCTCGCGAAACAATATCTTTTGATTGATCAGGCGAAAAAGGCTGGGATCTTTATTACCGAGGATGAAATTAAGAGTTATCTGCCGTCAGAAAGCGAATTGAATAAAACACTGAACATACAACAAAAAAGTGAAAAAGATAAATTCTTTCAAATGTTTGGAATGGATTATGAGACATATACGAACACCGTAGGACGAAATATAATTGAATATAGTTTATACGAAAGGGAATATGGAATATATCTCAGCAGCAAAAATTATGAAGATATAAGAGAATATAAAACGGTGAGTGAATATATGGAAGAACAATACAAAAAAGCAAATATTGTGATATATTAAGCTTCATGTAATGAATGGTATGGTTTTGATATAAACAGGGTGATTATATGCAGGAAAAAGTAAAAACGGCAATCATCAAATCCGGGGGAGCTGCAGTTCATTTTTTATTGGGCTATATAAGTTATTATTATTGGTATTTAGCATATTTTATACTGACAAACGGCAAAGAAGACGGATCCTATTCGAACCCCGAGGGAGAATCGATCAGGCCGCTCGGACTGATCATGATGCTGTTGTATGTATTGATTTTATTTATCGTTAACGCAGCATTTTACAGCAAATTCCGCCGGAGGGGTTTGTTGATAAATACAGTTTTTTATCTCGCCGGTGGCGCTGCTTCCCTTATATATATCCTGTAAATTTTCCGGCTTTGAAAGTCTGCTTCCTTTTTTGAAATTCTTGTAAATCGTTGGGAGCGATTCCGCAGGGTCCGAACGATCCGCTGCACAAAAACAATCCGGCCCATTATGCTTTAACGCGGCGCTTTGCGTTATCAACGCAGATGATGCTTGTACGTATCAAAACGAAAATATCAGGGAGGCTTTATATGAATAGAAGAAAGAGAAGAATCGGTATGTGGGCGCTGCCGTTATTCCTGATCGGTATGCTTTTCCTCTCCTACGACCAAAAAAGCCGTATGATTAGCCGGATCAATTTTCCGGAAACAGCCGGAGCAGTCCCTGATAATTTAGTGATGCAGCTGCAGATTCCGGATGAGAAAAAAGCCTTGCTTGGGCAGGCGCTGCCGGTCTATAAAATTGTCCCGCGGCGTACGGATGAAAACTATGATCAGGAAATCCTGGATTTGTTTGATTTTATCCCGGATGAAATCGATAAAGAAGACGATTGTACCACTTATAAAATCGGAAATTTTGATAAATGTTTGACAATCTATCAAAACGGATGCTTTTTTTACCGAATCGACTTTTCCAATTACAGCGAGATTCCATTAACCATGACGGATGATGAAATTTTATCGGAGGGGGAAGCTTATTTGCGGTCAAAGAATTTATTGCCGGAAAATTTTTATGTCGGGAGTCAATTCGGGGGAATAACGCGGGGAGCTCCCAATGAGGAAGGAAGCTTCTACATGGTGAAAACCATGGGATATTTTCAGGAGATCGACGGCTATGCTATGCTGGGGCGCTCGGATGTATCCATCGGTTTTTGGGAAGGCGGAATCGCCCAAGTCAGCAGCGTGTACAGCAACTATACGTTTGACCGGAACATTGTCTGTAAATCCTATGAACAGGTAGTAAGCGACGCCAAAGAGTATGCAAAACACGGATCTTTCACCTATGATATGAATATTATCAAATCAGAGATTGAAACAATTGTTTTAAACGATGTGGAGATCCGCTATTATGATTCTCCGATAAATCAACCGGAAAATACGCACATTCAGCCGTGCTACCGGTTTAGCGGAAGCGCTACGGATCAGGAGGGAAACGTATCCGCCGCTTATTGGACCATTCAGGCGGTTCCGGAGGAATTTATATTATAATTCGAATTTATGCGCGCGGCACAACGGAGTTGGCAATACCCGTTTTATTTTTAAGGTGCAGGCATTTTTATCCAAAGAAATTTTCTGTTTCCCTTTAAAAAGCATCATATTTTCCGGTATAATGCAATATATTTCAGTATCGCCGCAATGCCGATCCGCGGCGCCGTTTCAGATATAGGAATTAAATCTATAGGAATTCTTTATCGTTTTTTTATGTGTAGACAGACACAGACAACGATATCTCCGTCATATATTGCTGTAAAGGGTATATTGACGGTGGTATTATGGGGTATTCGCACAGCAATAATCTTTTTCCCAAGCCGCTCGAGGCGGAGGAAGAAGCGAAATATATTGAGGCATTTTACAACGGAGACGAAAAACAAAAAGAGGAAGCGCGCAATGTCCTGATCGAACACAACCTCAGGCTGGTAGCGCATATTGCCAAAAAATACGCCTCGGCGGCGATGCTGACGGACGATCTGATCTCGGTCGGCACGATCGGCCTGATCAAGGCCATCTCTACGTTTAAAGCCGAGAAGGGGAACCGCCTCGGTACTTACGCGGTGCGCTGCATTGAAAATGAAATGCTCATGTATATGCGGAGCAGCAAGAAGTACAGCAACGAGGTTTCCATCAACGATCCCGTCGGTACGGACAAAGAGGGGAACGAGATCGTGATCATGGACTTATTATGCGACGACGACAACGCCATGATCGAGGATATCGACACCAGGCTGCAGGCCGCGCGGCTTTACACCGTCATGTCGCGCGTACTGACGCCGCGGGAAATCGAGATCCTAACGCTGCGATACGGACTCAGTGAACCCGGAACCGCGCGCGCAGAGCTTACGCAACGGGAAGTGGGGAAAATATTGAACTGCTCGCGCTCCTATATTTCACGTCTGGAAAAACGGGCGATCGAAAAGCTGCGCGGCACGATGGGGGATTGAACGGAACGCGCTTAACTCAGCGCGTATTTTTCCACATAATACTCGTAATCCGCGCAAAAATCCTTGTTTTCGTTGCTCTTGATGCTGTTTAGGTACGCGTGCGTCCCAAAGCTTCTGTGGTCGAGTTCGATAATGGCCACGGCGATATTGGAACAGTGGTCGGAAACGCGCTCATAATTATTCAGCAGATCCGAAAGGATAAAGCCCGTCTCGATGGTACACTCGCCGTTCTGAAGGCGCGTAACGTGCCGCGATTTGATTTCCGAGGTGATAAAGTCGATTGCCTGTTCAAGCGGTTCCACTTTCTTTGCGATTTCGACATCGTCTTTTTCAAACGCGTCCGTCGTCAGGTTGAGGATTTCCTCCAGCGCTTTTGTTAAAATCGCCAGCTCTTTTCGCGCCTCGGGAGAAAACGCGATGCCCTTGCTGTGAATTTCCTCCGCTGATTTGATCATATTCGCCGCATGATCGCCGATCCGCTCAAAATCGCCGATGCAATGCAGCAGCTTGGAAGTTGTGCGGCTGTCCGCGTCCGACAGTTCCTTGCCGGATAATTTCACCAGGAACGAACCGAGCTTGTCCTCGTAATTGTCGAGGTCACTCTCCGTTTTCATTACTTTTTCGATGAGTTTTTTATCATAGTTCTGCAATAAACGTATCGTAAGCAAAATATTGTCGCGCGCCATGTACGCCATTTTCACCGTCATGTTATTGCATTCCGATGCGGCGAAAGACGGCGTGTTCAACAAGCGTTCGTCCAGGAATACGGGCCCTTTTTTGAGCTTTTTGCTCTTGGAATCGCCGCGGATCACGAGATTGGCGATCTTCTCAAGTTGTTTCGTAAACGGCAGCAAGAGCAGCGTGGTAAGCACGTTGAAAATACTGTGTGAAATTGCGACGCCAACCGGGCTGATGGCATTTTCCAGAAACTTGAGCGGGAAAAACAAATTTATACCAAAGATCACAATCAGACCGATCAATGTGCCGATCAGGTTAAACGAAACATGGATTACGGATACTTTCCGCGCATTTTTATTGACGCCGATACTGGAAAGCAGCGCCGTAACGCATGTTCCGATATTCTGTCCCATGATGATGGGAACCGCCATGCCGTATGTAATCCCGCCCGTCAGGGACAGCGCTTGTAAAATTCCCACGGAAGCCGCGGAGCTTTGAATGATTCCCGTAAGGACCGCGCCGACGGCTACGCCGAGAATCGGGTTCTTAAACGCCG
>CABQCN010000180.1 GCA_902462635.1 uncultured Oscillospiraceae bacterium | reverse complement strand
ATTCTGCAGGCAGGAGGGCGCTGTAACCGCGAAGGAAAACGGGAAAACGCCAGGGTGTATATTTTTGAACTGGAGAATGAGAAAACAAACGCGCAAGATATAAAATGCAATATTACGAAGGGGATCCTCGAGCGGTATCCGGATATCTCCTGCCCGCAAAGCATCACGGAATATTATGACAGGCTGTTTTTCGTCAATCGGGATGCATTTCAAAAACACACGATCAGTAACGGCTGCTGTGATATTTCTTCTATTCCCTTTAAACAATACGCAGCGTCTTTTGAGCTGATTGAATCAAAAACAATTTCCGTGGTGGTGCCAAGGGACGAGTCCTCTGAGAAAACAGTGGAGGCGTTAAAATATACGGGCGGTGGAATCGGGATCGGCAGAAAGCTGCAGAAATATACGTGTTCCGTGTATCAGTATGAGCTGGATGATTTAATACGGCAGCATGTGGCGGAAGATTACGGCACGGGAATCTGGTGCCTGACGAATCCCGATTATTATAATGCCGAAATCGGCATTTTATTTGAAGCCAGAGATTATTATTTATAAATTGGAAAAGGAGTGAATGGAATTTGAGTTATGGTTTTAAAGTGATCCTGGAAGGAGATTATGCCTGCTTTACACGTCCGGAGCTGAAAGTAGAACGGGTGAGCTATGATGTCCCGACGCCGGGGGCTCTGGAAGGAATATTGAAAAGCGTATACTGGAGGCCTTCGATCCGCTATGAAATCGATCGGATTATGGTATTCAATCCGATCGATTTTATGAACGTCAGAAGAAATGAAGTAAAGGACAAAGTTCTTTACAGCGCGGTGAAGAGCCGGATGAACGGGAAGGGCGGGGATCCCTGTATTTATACATCGGAAAGCAGAAGCCAGAGAGCCTCCATGATATTGAAAAATGTAAAATACGGCGTAGAATTCCATTTCGAACTGACCGGAATAAAAGACGAACGGGAAACGGATGCGGAGAACAAACATTTTAATATTATAAAAAGGCGCCTGGAAAGAGGACAGTATTTCCGTACGCCGTGTCTGGGCTGCAGCGAATTTCCCGTGAAACGAATTGAACTTGTAGAACAATTTGATGAGACTCTGATCGACAGTTCCCTATTGGATCTGGGCGATGTAGATCTGGGCTTCATGAGTTATAAAGTCGTTTTCTCGGATCAGGGAATACCCATCAATAACGATTGGGAAAACCCGAAATTTTCTGATCAGGCCGCTACGGTTTATTACAGGCCGCATATGGTGAACGGTATCATCGATGTGAAGAAATACAGGGAGGCATTAAAATGCTGATACAAGCGTTATGCGATTATTATGATATTCTTGCCGCCGCAGGAAAAGTCCTTCCGGACGGATATTCCAATGTTAAAATACATTATCTGATTTGTCTGAATGAAGAAGGTAAAATCACTGATCTCCTTCAATATCAGAACAAAGAAGAAATCGTGACCGCCAAAGGAAAGATCCGGGAAAAATGGGTTCCGAAAAATGCGGTAATGCCGGAAAGAACAGAAAAACCTGGAATCGAGAGCAATATCGTGGAACACAGGCCGTTGTATATTTTTGGGCTGAATTTGGAAAACGGACGATTGACGCCGGAAGACCGAACCGATAAAGCGAGAAAATCCCATGAAATATTCGTAAGAACCAATCTGGCGTTTCTCGAAGGATTGGATTCTCCTGTAATCAATGCCTTTCGGAATTTTCTGTTGACCTGGAACCCGCAGGAAGAAACGGGGAATATGCACCTCCTGAACTTGGGGAAAGAGTATGCGAATTCGGGATTCGCTTTCTGCCTGACGGGATATCCGGACCAGCTGCTCCATGAAGACGTACAGATCCGGCAGAGCTGGGAACGGAGCATTCAAAAATCATCGTCAGAAGCTGCGCAGGGCCGTATCGCCCAGTGCGCGGTAAGTGGTGAGATATCGGATATCGCCCGCATTCATAATAAAATCAGGGGCGTTCCCGGCGGACTTGCCACAGGTTCCGTTTTGATTAGTTTTAAAAATACATCCGAAAATTCATATGGAAACGAACAGTCTTATAACAGCAACATATCGCAAATCGTAATGAAAAAATATACGGAAGCTTTGAACTATCTGCTTGAAAGTACGACACATAGAGCGGTATTGGATGATATCACGATTGTATTTTGGGCGATGGACGCAAATGAAACCTCCGAAGATTTACTGCGGGCGATGCTGTACGGACAGTCGGATCAAATGAACGCGGAGAAAACGGAGTATATGCTGAAAAGTATACTGGAGGATGCGAGAAAGGGGAAGATCACGCAAGGCCGTCTGGCATCTTTAGAGACGATCCAGACGGATGTCGATTTTTACATATTGGGATTAAAACCGAATTCGTCCCGGCTGTCCGTGAAATTTATTTATCGTAAAAAATTTGCGGATATTCTTTGGAACATCGCCAGATTTCAGCAAGACCTGCAAACATCGAAGGATCTGCATCCGGTTTCGATTGCCAGGATAAAAGCGGAACTGCTTTCCCCCAAAAGCAGCTCGGATAAAATGAACCCCGCGTTATTTACAAAATTATTGGAGGCGATTCTATATGGAGGTCCTTACCCCGTTTCCCTGCTTGAAACAGCCGTCAGAAGGGTAAAAACGGATGGGGATCAGAACGTGAATGCGGTTCGGACAGGACTCATCAAAGCCTGTATGAATAGAAATTATATCGAGGAGGAATTTCATGTGTCATTAGACAACAACAACCATGGACAAGCATACTTATGCGGAAGATTATTTGCGGTCTTAGAAAGGGTTCAGCAGGCCGCGTCGAAAAACTCGCTGAACAGAACGATTAAGGATGCTTATTTTGCATCTGCATCTTCCAAGCCGGGGATTGTATTCCCGAAACTTCTGAAGCTGGCGCAGAACCATCTGAATAAATTGGATAATCCGGTATTTTACAACAAATTGATCGGTGAAATCATGGATCAGATCGATGGCGAGTTCCCGGAAACGCTGCTGCTTCAGGATCAAGGCAGATTTATCATTGGATATTACCAGCAAACTCAAAGATTTTTCGAAAAAAAAGAAACGGTACAAAATAAGGAAACGGAGGAAAATGAAAATGGCAATTGAGAACAGGTACGATTTTGTAATGCTTTTTGATGTGGAAAACGGAAATCCGAACGGGGATCCGGACGCCGGCAACGCTCCGCGGATCGATGCGGAAACTGGTTACGGTTATATTACGGATGTCTGCCTGAAAAGAAAAATCAGGAATTATGTAGAACTGCGTAAAGAGGGTACAGATGGATACGACATCCTGATTAAACCCGATAAGGCGTTGAATACGAAATTTACCGAAGCTTATGTCGAAGAAAAACTGCCGCTCAAAAATAAAGGAAAGAATCCGGATGACGTGAAGAAAGCACGTGATTATATGTGCCGGCATTATTACGATGTCCGTGTATTCGGCGCAGTCATGGCAACCGGAGACGATCCGTGCGGCATCGTGAGAGGACCGGTACAAATTAATTTTGCCAGAAGCTTATCGCCGATCAATATCCAGGATGTTACGATTACCCGCCAGGCGCGCACGACGGAAGAAAGAAAAGAGACAGGCGAAACGGAAATGGGGAGAAAAAGTATTATTCCCTATGCGCTTTACAGGGCAGAAGGATATGTATCCGCAGCGCTGGCAAATAAAGTGTCAAATTTATCGGAAGAGGATGTACAGCTCTTGTGGGAAGCGATTCTCAATATGTTTGAAAACGACCATAGCGCAGCAAGAGGGAAAATGTGTATGCGGAAACTTTATGTTTTCAAACACGGCAATCTATATGGAAACTGCCCTTCGCATATTTTATTTGATAAAATAGAGGTCCGTTTGGAAACTGAATTACCGCCCCGCGGGTTCAAAGATTATACCATTACTTTGGATACACAAATGCCGGACGGCGTAGAATTGATTGAAAAATTATGAGTACGGAGGAAATCGCAATTCGTTCCATACAGCATTATATATATTGTCCGCATCGTTGGGGATTATTGGAAATCGATCGTGCATGGGCGGAAAATGCTTTTGTAACAAAGGCCGATCTAATGCATGACCGAGTACATGATCCGGAACGGAATTATACCGCAAAAGGAAAAAAAGTGTTTACTTCCGTACCGGTATATCATGACGCGGAGCAATATAATTTATATGGGATCGTTGACTGTTTAGAATTGACACAAGACAAACAGGGGGTCCCTATAAATAACAGTGTGGAAAAATCCCGTTTCTGCGTAGTGGAATATAAGCCGACAAAACCGCAAACCAGCGAATAT
>CABQCN010000179.1 GCA_902462635.1 uncultured Oscillospiraceae bacterium | reverse complement strand
GGATGCTGTCGTCGTCCTCTGTAAAATAGATCATATCTTCTCTACTCCTGTTCTTCGCGAAATAAATTATAACAGTTTCTGTCCCGTAATGGAATACTCGACCCATTCGGCAATATTGACCGCGTGGTCGCCGATCCGTTCGAGGTATTTGGCAATCATGAGCAGGTCGAGGCAGCTGACGTCGCCGTCCCGGATCAGCATAAGCAGTTCGTCCTTCACTTTGATAAACAGGTTATCTACGACGTCGTCATAAGCCGCGACGGCCTTTGCCAGATCGAGATCTTTTTTCACGAAAGAATCGATGCTGTCCGTCACCATCTTGATTGCCGCTGCCGCCATATCGCTGATATGCACTTTGCTCTTTACGTTTTCAAAGCGGATGTGCATCGTGATATCGGAAATGTCGGACGCCTGATCGCCGATGCGCTCCATGTCCGAAATCATTTTGAGTGCGGATGAAATTTTACGCAGATCGCCTGCTACGGGCTGCTGCTGCAGCAGCAGTTTCATGCAGAGCGTTTCGATATCCCGTTCTTTTTGGTCGATTTCCCGCTCTGTTTCGTGAACTTTGTTGAATTGCATTCTGTCGTCGTCGTTGCCATAGAGCAAAGCGTTGATCGCAATCGTGATCGCCTGCTCGCAGAGCGCCCCCATCGTAATGAGCTCTGTGTTCAATTTTTCCAGTTGTTCGTCGAATCGATTCCGCATCATCCAAACCTCCCTGTAATATAGTCTTCGGTGCGTTTGTCGGACGGCATGGAGAAAAGTTTTTCCGTCCCGTTATATTCTATGATTTCTCCCAGCAGAAAAAACGCGGTTCTGTCGGAGATCCGTGCCGCCTGCTGCATATTGTGCGTCACCATGATAATGGTATATTTGTTTTTCAGGGTTACGACGAGGTCTTCGATTTTTGAAGTGGAAATCGGATCCAGCGCGCTCGTCGGTTCGTCCATCAGAAGCACTTCCGGCTTTACGGCAAGCGCCCTTGCGATACAAAGACGCTGCTGCTGGCCGCCGGAAAGGCCCAGCGCGCTTTTCTTGAGACGGTCTTTGATTTCGTCCCAGATCGCCGCGGCGCGCAGCGATTCTTCTACGATCTGGTCTAATTTTACCTTGGAATGGATGCCGTGCGTCCGCGGACCGTAGGCGATGTTGTCATAAACCGTCATCGGGAAAGGATTCGGCTTCTGGAACACCATGCCCACGCGTTTCCGGAGCAGGTTGATATCCATATCCCCATAAATGTTTTCATTATCGAGCAGCACTTTCCCTGTGATGCGGCAGCCCTCCACCAGGTCGTTCATCCGGTTGAGCGTTTTGAGCAGCGTTGACTTCCCGCAGCCCGAAGGGCCGATAAAGGCCGTAATTTGATTTTGCGGCAAACTGATATTGACATTTTTGAGCGCCTGAAACGCCCCGTAATAAAGATCCAGATTTTCTACAATGAATTTATTCAAGGAACGTCATCCTCCTTTTGCTGTGATTTTACGTGAAATGAATGTAGAAAGCGCATTGATCAAAGCCACCATGATCAGCAATATGACGGCCGTTGCATAGGCCTGCTCCATATAAAGTCCTTCGTTCAGTAGCGCGTACATGTGGACGGAGAGCGTTCTGCCGGAACGCAGGAGGCTTTCCGGGATCCCCGCTACGGTTCCTGCGGTATAGATGAGCGCCGCCGTTTCGCCGACGATTCTGCCGACCGACAGGATGACGCCAGCCAGGATCCCGGGGATCGCGGACGGCAATACGATCCGGAACACGGTTCGCAGCCGCCCTGCGCCGAGTCCGAAGCTGCCCTCCCGATATGCGTCCGGAACCGAAAGAAGCGCTTCCTCGGTCGTGCGCATAATAGTAGGAAGCACCATGATCGACAGCGTCAGCGCGCCGGCCAGCATGGAATAATCGAATCCGCATGCAAGCACGAATAAAAGCTGCCCGAAGAGACCGTAGACAATGGAAGGGATCCCCGCGAGCGTTTCGGTCGTCGTACGCACGATTCCCACCAATTTGTTGCCTTTTTTTGCATATTCGGTCATGTAAATTGCGGAAAAGATTCCGATCGGTCCTGCAATCAGCAGCGACATTACCGTCATAATGACCGTATTGATGATCGCCGGCATCATCGAAGAATTTTCCGTCGTATAGTTCCAGGCAAACAGGCCCCGGTTCAGATGCGGAATCCCTTTCACCAGAATATATGCGACCAGGGAAAGGACGAGCAGCGCGGTGATGAGGGCGGAAAGAGAAACGAGGATCAGGCAGATCAAGGAAAACGGTTTCTTTTTATAAGAAGCTAATTTCTGACGGAAGGTCCGTTTGTTCACCATTTCGTTTGCCATGTTATTTATCCTTCCTTTTTATGAGTGAAAATGTCAGATTGATGATCATTATGAATACGAACAATACGACGCCCGTCGCCAGCAGCACTTCCCGGTGCAGGTCCGTGGCGTATCCCATTTCCATAACGATATTTGTCGTCAGCGTGCGTACCCCGGAGAAAATACTGTCCGGGATGATCGGTTGGTTGCCTGCGACCATCATGACCGCCATTGTTTCTCCGATGGCCCTGCCGATCCCCAGGATCACGCCCGCCGTGATTCCTGATTTGGCGGCAGGCACCACGGTCCGGAACACGCTCCGCTCGTGCGTCGCGCCCAGCGCCAGCGCGCCTTCATAATAACTTCTCGGTACGGCGCGGATCGCCGATTCGGCGACGCCGATGATGGTCGGGAGGATCATGATCCCAAGTAAAAGGCTCGCGGTCAATACGCTTTTCCCGCTGCCTCCGAATAAGTCCTGCATGATCGGCACGATCACGACGAGTCCGAAGAACCCGTAGACAATGGAGGGGATCCCCGCCATTAATTCGATTGCCGGCTTTAACACCCTGTATAGCTTCCGCGGACAGAACTCCGCCATGAATATGGCGCACAGAACGCCGATCGGAACGCCGAGGACGATCGCGCCGGCCGTTACGTAGATGCTGCCGATGATCATCGGCAGGATGCCGAACCTGTTGTTGAGCGGCGTCCAGTCCATCCCGAGCAAAAATTTCAGCGGCCCGACCTTTGCGATGGCGGGAAGTCCGTTCGCAAACAAAAAAATACAGATGAGCGCAACGGCTAGGATGGATGTACATGCTGCGATTAAGAATAAAATTTTCATGCCTGTTTCTTTTATGTTCTTCATTCTTTTCTCCTGCTGTTAACAGCGTATTAACTGCATTTTAACGGTATGGATTTAAAAATTGCCGCCCATCCGGAAGACGGGCAGCTCCTTGGCGTTTCCGCATGTTATTTACTGAGTTCCGACCATTTCGTGATTTTACCGGTGTAGATCTCTTTGACCTGTTCGCTTGTCATCGTAGTAACGCTGCATTCCTTGTTTACAATGACCGCGATGCCGTCTATCGCAATGACCGTGGGGATAGCGCCTTTCTCTGTTTCACTGTCTTTGAGTTCTCTCGATGCCATGCCGATGTCGCACGTTCCGTCGATGACGGCGTTGATACCGGAGGTGGAATCGTTCTGCTGAAGTTCGATCTTGAGGTCGCCGTTGAGTTTCTTGTACGCTTCGATCAATTTCTCCATTAACGGCGATACGGAGGAGGAACCGGTAACTTTCAGCGTCCCGGAAGGCTTTGTCCCTTCGAACGGGCCTTTGTTGCCTTCGCTGATATATCCTGCCGTTTCTACGATGCTCTGTCCATCTTCACTCATAATATAATTGATAAAATCTTGCGCCGCCGCGCTGACTTCGCCTTTTGTTGCGATGTTGAAAGGCCTTGCAACTTTATAGGTGTTGTTTTTGATGTTTTCCACGGTTGCTTCGCTTCCGTCTATGTTAAGGGCCTTCACTTTATTGTTCAGCGCGCCGAGCGATACGAATCCGATCGCATTTTTATTGTTTTCCACAGAGGTAAGCATTACCGCCGTACTGTTGGATTCTTCTGCCGATTTAATCGTTTTGTCTTCTTTTTCTCCGGCATCATTTTTTTCTTCGATACCGAACAGCTCAATGAACGCGCCGCGCGTTCCGGATCCGGTCTCTCTTGTGATGATTGTGATGCTGTCGTCGCCGCTGTTATCCGATTTGCATCCTGCGAATACGCTGACGCACAGCAGGCCGGCGATCAAAGCACATATTGTTTTTTTCATATTGTCCACCTCATACTTTGTTTTGGATCCGTTTCCCGGATTCCGCTTTCCATTGTAAAAATTTTGCGTTAAGCTTGTAACCGCTCGTGTGTTAAATTCAGGTAAAATCGGAACGCACGGAGCTAGTATTTACCGTTTTTTTTATTTTACAATGTAAAATTGCGGCAC
>CABQCN010000178.1 GCA_902462635.1 uncultured Oscillospiraceae bacterium | reverse complement strand
GGTGGTCTAATGGATACGATAATAGACTCCGACTCTGTTGATATGGGTTCGATTCCCGTCCGGGATACCAGAAAGACCGGAATGAAATACGGTCTTTTTTTCTTTTTTCAAAGGAAAACACACTCGAAAGGTTGCGGCATGGAACGTAGCATTGGAAGAGGCAGCATTTTAACAGCCGGCAAAAAATATAGAAAAACATATACAGCTTTCTTGTTGGCGGCATGCTTCCTGATTCCTGCCGCGATCATGCTCATAACGTACGCGTGTTACGGAATGGCGCCGTTCGGTGAAAATTCCGTCCTTATCATGGACATGTCCAACCAATATTGCGAGTTCTACTGCGGGCTGAAGCATATCGGCAGTATGGGGGATCTTTTTTTCTCCTGGTCGAAAGCGCTCGGTGGCAATTATATCGGCGTTTTCGCATATTATCTGTCCAGTCCGCTTTCCATATTGACGCTTCTCTGCCCGAACGCCGAGATGCCGGTCTGCCTTTTGTTTCTCACTTGCCTGAAAATCGGGCTTTGCGGGCTGACCTTCGGCATCTTTCTGAATAAAAGGCACAAAAGAGCAGGGTGCGGGACAAACCGCTTTTACATTGTGTTATTTTCCGTTTGCTATGCAATGATGTCGTATAATATCGTCTATTCTCTGAGTCTGATGTGGATCGATGCGGTGATCTGGCTTCCCCTGATCATATTGGGAACGGAGAATCTTGTCTACGAGGGACGCTGGGGCCTTCTGCTTTTCTCCTTTACGGGAATTTTTATTTCCACCTATTACCTTTCCTATATGGCGGGAATTTTCACCTGTATTTATCTGTTATATGCGATTGCCGGCAGGCGGGACTTGACGAAGAAAGGTATTTTCAAAATCCTGTTCAAATTTGCGGGGAGCGCCGGCGGCGCGGCGGCGCTGGGCGCCTGGCTGCTGGTCCCCACGTTCTTCTCGCTGCTGCAAGGAAAAATCGGCGGCGACAATTATCAAAACCATAGTTTAACGAACTATAATCTTTTGGAATTATTCAAGAAAATGATCATCGGGACTTACGACGGGATCATCATCCGCGTGACGCCGTTTCTTTATTGCGGGATCCTTGTATTTATTTTCTTTTTTGCGTTTTTCTTTTTAAAATCCGTCAGCAGGGAACGGAAAATCGGCATCGCCATGATCGTTTCCTTCCTTCTGCTGAGCACGTTTATTCTGCGGGTGGACTGGGCGTGGCATATTTTCCAGCTGCCCAACTGGTTCCCGTACCGCTATACGTTTGTCATTTCTTTTATCATGGTGCTGACGGCAGCAAGCGCATGCATGCACATCCAGGAAATCAGCAGGGTGTATTATTGCGTCTTTACGATGCTGATGATGTCGGTCTATATCGTTTTCTTTCTAAAACCGCATCTGGGGATCACCAAACAGCAGATCCGTTACAGCGTGGTTTTTTTAATCCTTGCGATGGGACTTCTGCTGTTATTGAAATATATACCGGATACCGTTCGGCTTGGAAAGCGGCGCATGCGGACGTACGCCGCGCGCGGCATGATCTGGCTGCTGATCCTTTGCATGACGTCCGTCGAGCTTTCCGTTCACGCGGATTATCTGCTGCACGGATTGGACAATGAACATGGCTTTGAATCCTATGGCGAATATCACAAATATAAAAAACGTATGGAAGAACTCGTGAAAATTGCAGGGCAGGATGACACAAATACGGGAGGAAGCGGATTTTACCGGATTGTACAAGGGTTCCAACGCAATTATAACGAAGGGATCGGACTGGGATATCAAAGTATTTCACATTACAGTTCGGCATATAACCGGCATATCAACAGCTTTCTCCATAAGCTGGGATTTGCGCAGATTTATCTCTGGAGTTCCAATTCCGGTTCTACTTTGATGACGGACGCGCTGTTTTCCGTAAAATATATGATGACGGATCCTGAGATTGAACAGAATGATCCGGAAAATAAAATTGTTTCCTGGAACCCGCTGCCGCTCGATCCGTATGACCGCGTACGGAAATACGACGGTACGATACTATACCGGAATCCGTATGTGCTTGCGCCCTGCTATGCGGCCAGCGACCGCATCCATCAATTCGAATGGGGCGAAGATCCGCTGGAATCGCAGAACCGCCTGATGAACGCGCTCACGGGAACGGAGCAGAATTATTATATCAAACTGAGACGCGGCGCGGAATATTCCGAAAATAAAACGGCGAAAACGACGACCTACCTCATTACGATGCCGTATTCCGGGCCGCTTTATGCTTATTTTCCGAAAGGAACCTCGGGAGAGAGTCCTCCGGAAACGCCGCTGCGCATCAACAATGATTATAAACTGAATTTATATATCAACGAAACGGATTGTACCCTTTTTATGGGAACGTATGAAAAGGGAGAAGTGGTGACGATTACCATCGAAGCCGACTCGGAAAAATTAAAAACATCCGGCAACGTGTTCTATGTGCTGGAAATGCAGGCTTTCACCGCCGCCGTAAACAACCTGCGGGAACATCAGATCGAGATTTCCGACTGGGGCGCGGGTTATCTGAGAGGCAGGATCGACACCGGGGAGAATAACATCGTGTTTACCGGAATCACCTATGATAAGGGATGGCGCGTATTCGTCGATGGGAAAGAAACGAAGGCGGATGCGTTTCAGGATGGGCTTCTGTATTTTGAAGTTGCGCCGGGCGAGCATGAAATCGAACTTCGGTATACGGCGGAGGGCAGACGCGCCGGACTGATCATTTCCTTCGCTTCCTGCGCCGGACTGCTCCTGTATGCAGCCGTGCATCTGATCCGGAAGCAGAAAAGGACGGCGCCGTGATGATGGAACCATTTGATTTTACGGAACGGACGAGGCTCCTGATCGGAGCGGAGAACCTGCGGCGGCTTTCGGCCGCCTCCGTCCTGATTTTCGGCGTCGGCGGGGTGGGTTCCTATTGCGTGGAAGCGCTTGCGCGGTGCGGCGTGGGGCATCTGACGCTTGTGGACGGAGACCGTGTGAATGTTTCGAATCTTAACCGCCAGCTCATCGCGCTGCGCAGCACGGTCGGAAGATATAAATGCGAGGCCGCCAGGGAAAGAATCCTGGATATCAATCCGCAGGCGCAGGTTGATGTCTGCAATGAATTCTATACGGCGGAAACTGCGGATCTGCTGGAGTTCAGCGGATTCGATTATATTGCGGATGCGATCGACATGGTCGGCGCGAAGCTATTGCTGATCGAACGTGCGAAGCGCACGCACGTGCCGGTAATCAGTGCGATGGGCGCCGGGAACCGGCTTGACCCGGCGCGCTTTACGGTCACCGACATTTTTCAGACAAAAGATTGTCCGCTCGCACGCGTTCTGCGCCGGGAACTGCGTGCCAGAGGCATTACGGATCTCAAAGTGGTGTTTTCTCCGGAGCCTTCGTATAAAGCGTACAATGATACGGAGCGCACGATCGGCAGCATTTCCTTTGTACCTGCGGCGGCCGGACTCGCTATGGCGTCGGAAATCGTAAAAGATCTTTGCAATTTTACCGAGAAAGCGTAAAACCATGATATATATACGCCACATGAGGTAGACGCGTATACCGAGGCCGGCTCTGCAAGGAGGATACGTCGGTATTTGGATTACCGTTTCCTTTGACGCAGCAGGAACGCATTCGCCAGGCATACCAATCCGCCTACCGATAATAAAAAAACTACGATTCCTCCGATGAACGGAACGTCGTAATACTGTTTTTTGATCAAGGGCAGATAAATAAAACGAACCAATAAGCCGGCGGCCAGCAGCGAGGACAGCAGTAATGTAAAACTTCTCAAAAAATGGATCATCGATGCTTTATTTCTGGAAAGGCCCATTTTGCCCAGTATCTCTAAATCGGCGGCGATACGTGCTTTCAGCAGAACATGCGTCACAGAACAAAGCGCAACGGTCAACAGGAGGACGGAACCTAAAAATATATATGTCGATGGTTCATAAAGACTCTTGAGAATAGATTTTTTCATTTCATCCAATGTAATAGTATCATTTTGCCCTTCCAGTGTTCCGGCTTCGTGCCGGTCGGAGAAAACAAAATAATTTGCGGAGGAAAACGTGAATAATGCAGGCAGCTTATGCATGAATTCCGCGTCGACGAGCGCGCAGGAACGTGCGCTGATTTTATCAACGTCGCCCGCATCGGATTTTTCCGTACCGTCCGGACGCAGGATCCCGGTGATCCGGAAATGATAACGATAAGGCATCTCATGAAATTGTCCGTCTTCCCCGTAAACTTGTGCGATACCGTATAAATCCAGTATGTCTCCGATTCCGCATTTACTGTCTTTTGCAGTGTCATACGTGATA
>CABQCN010000177.1 GCA_902462635.1 uncultured Oscillospiraceae bacterium | reverse complement strand
ATACGATCCGGCTTGGAAGGTTTCCGTAGACGGCGCTGTTGTGCAGACGTGGGCGCTGGGGGACGGCTTGCTTTGTTTCGATATTCCGGCAGGGATGCATGAGATCGAAATCGAATACCGGGTGCCGGGATTCGCGGTGGGTATGACGCTGACCGCAATCACGATTACGGCGGCCGCGGCATTCTTTGCAGTGCGTTTTTTTCGGAAAAAACGATAAACCGTTTATTGCGCCCGGCGCCGGTGTGTGTTAAAATTTACCTTGATTCCCAGAGCAAGGAGCGGGTCGTATGAAATTCGTTAAAATGCACGGTATCGGCAATGATTATGTGTTTGCAGATTGTATGCGGGAGAAATTGGAAAATCCGGCGCAGCTTTCCATCCGGATTTCGGACCGCCATTTCGGCGTCGGCGCGGATGGGCTGATATTGATTTGTCCTTCGGAACGGGCGGATTGTGAAATGCAGGTGTATAACGCCGACGGTTCTTATGCGCAGATGTGCGGCAACGGCATCCGCTGCGTAGGAAAATATCTATATGATAACGGCTATGTGCGGAAAGACACAGTGAATATCGAGTCGGGCGGGTGCGTCAGGCAGCTTAAGCTCCTGCTTGAGAACGGCGTGTGCACCGGCGCGCGCGTCGATATGGGAAAGCCCGAAATTCCGGGCTTTCCCGGACGGGAGGATCCGCACGTTGTCCTGCAGGCCGGCGGTTCCGCGCACCGGCTGACGCTCGTTTCCATGGGCAATCCCCATGCGGTGGAATTTGTGAAGGATCCGGACGTTGTCGAAATCAGCAGCGTCGGACGGGAGATTGAATGCGACGAATTTTTCCCCGACCGGACGAATGTGGAATTCGTACAGCGGATCGATGCGCATACGATTAAAATGCGCGTTTGGGAACGCGGTTCCGGCGAAACGTTCGCCTGCGGCACAGGGGCGGCGGCCTCGGCCGTTGCTTCGATCCTGAACGGATATTGCGATGCCGGAGAAATTACGGTGCATTTAAAGGGCGGGGATCTGCAAATCGCCTGGGACGGCGGAGACGGCAATGCATTCATGACGGGTCCGGCGGCGTATGTTTTTGAAATCAAGGAGTTGCATATATAAGGAGGCACGGACAGCGTGGTGAAAGTCAATTCAAATTATTTAAAACTTCCGGGGAGCTATCTGTTCAGCGATATTGCCAGAAAGGTTGCGGCGTATACCGCGGCGCATCCGGAGAAACCGATTATAAAACTCGGCATCGGCGACGTGACGCAGCCGCTGCCGCCTGCCGTAATCGAGGCGCTGCACGGCGCCGCCGATGAAATGGGCGCCGCGGAGACATTTCGCGGCTACGGACCGGAGCAGGGCTATGCGTTCCTACGGGAGCTGATTGTGGAACAGGATTATCTGGCGCGCGGAATCCATCTCGAAGCAGATGAGATCTTTGTCAGCGATGGTTCGAAAAGCGATACGGGGAACATCGGCGATATTTTTTCTGCGGAGAATACGGTGGCGGTATGCGATCCTGTTTATCCGGTCTATGTGGATACGAACGCTATGGCGGGACGCGCCGGCGATTACGCTGCGGAGACGGGCAAATGGACGAACCTGATCTACATGCCGGGGACGGAGGAAAACGGTTTTGTGCCGGAGCCTCCCGCAGGGGATAACGCGCCGGATCTGATTTATCTCTGTTATCCGAACAATCCTACCGGGACGATGATCACAAAAGCGGCGCTTGGAAAATGGGTTGATTACGCGCTTGCACACGATTCCGTGATTCTGTACGACGCGGCGTATGAGGCCTATATCACGGAAGCGGATCTCCCGCACAGCATTTACGAGATCGAAGGCGCGAAGCGCTGCGCGATCGAATTCCGCAGTTTTTCCAAAAATGCCGGATTTACCGGTACGCGCTGCGCATTTACGGTCGTGCCGAAAGAACTTGTGATTGCGGGCACATCGCTCCATGCGCTGTGGAACAGACGTCAGACGACGAAATTCAACGGCGTGCCGTATCTGATTCAGAAGGCCGCGGCAGCCGTTTACTCGCCTGCCGGCAAATCGCAGACGCGCGAATTGGTTTCCTATTACTTAAATAACGCGCAGACGATTCGCGAGGGCTTGCGGAAGGCCGGATACCGGGTTTGGGGCGGCGTCAACGCGCCGTATGTCTGGCTGAAAACGCCGGATGGCATGAGTTCGTGGCAGTTTTTTGGGTATCTGCTGGAAAATCTCGGCATCGTGGGAACGCCGGGTTGCGGATTCGGACCGAGCGGCGAAGGTTATTTCCGTCTGACCGGGTTCGGCAGCGCGGAGAAGACGCGGGAAGCCGTGGCGCGGATCGTGAAAGGGCATATCTCAAAGGAGGAGCAGAAAAGATGAAGTCATTGGAACAGGAATTAAAGGGCAATTCTTACCCGGGCAGGGGAATTGTGATCGGCAGGTCGGCGGATGGCAAGTATGCTGTGGCGGCGTACTTTATCATGGGGCGGAGCGTCAACAGCAGAAACCGTATTTTTGTAGAATGCGGCGCGGGAATCCGCACGCAGGCGTTTGACCCTTCGAAGCTAAGCGATCCCAGCCTGATTATTTATGCGCCGGTCCGGGTGCTTGGCAATAAAACGATCGTGACGAACGGGGATCAGACCGATACGATTTACGAATGGATGGACAAGCAGCAGACGTTTGAACAGGCGCTCCGTTCCAGAACGTTCGAACCGGACGCGCCGAATTATACGCCGCGTATTTCCGGGATTTTACATGTAGGAGACGGAACCTATAATTTTGCGATGTCTATTTTGAAAACCAATTGCGGGAACCCGGAGAGCTGCTGCCGTTATACGTTTGCTTATGAACGTCCGCAGGCCGGCACGGGGCGCCTGATCCACACATATCAAGGCGACGGCAACCCGCTGCCGAGCTTCGAGGGAGAGCCGAAATGCGTCCGGATCAGCGGCGGAATCGATGATTTTACCGCGCTGCTTTGGGAAAGCCTGAATGAAGAAAATAAGGTTTCTCTATTCGTACGGTATATCGACATCGAAAGCGGCAGCTTTGAAACACGCATCGTCAACAAAAATCGCTAAGGAGGCGCGCGATGAAAGAATTGGAATTAAAATACGGTTGTAATCCGAATCAGAAGCCGTCCAGAATTTTTATGGAGCAAGGGGAACTGCCGATTAAAGTTTTGTCCGGAAAGCCGGGATATATCAATTTTCTGGATGCGTTCAACGGCTGGCAGCTCGTGAAAGAATTGAAGCAAGCGACGGGTCTTGCGGCGGCGACGTCTTTCAAACACGTTTCTCCGGCCGGCGCGGCGGTCGGACTCCCGCTCACCGATATTGAACGTAAAATTTACTGGGCGGATGATCTGGATATGGAATTTACGCCGCTGGCGAACGCGTACGCAAGGGCAAGAGGCGCCGACAGAATGTCCTCGTTCGGGGATTTTATTTCTTTGTCGGATGTCTGCGACAAAGAGACGGCGACGCTGATCAAACGGGAGGTATCCGACGGCGTCATCGCGCCCGGTTATACGCCGGAAGCGCTTGCTATTTTGAAAGAAAAGAAAAACGGCGGCTATAACGTGATCGAAATCGACCCGGATTATGTGCCTGCGCCGATCGAGCATAAAGAGGTGTTCGGCATTACCTTTGAGCAGGGCCGGAATGCGTTGAAGATCGACGATTCGTTTTTCTCGAATATCGTGACGGAGAACCGTATCCTTCCGGAAAGCGCGAAGATCGATTTGACAATTGCAATGATTACCTTGAAATATACGCAGTCCAATTCCGTTTGTTATGTGAAAGGCGGTCAGGCGATCGGCATCGGCGCGGGTCAGCAGTCTCGCATTCATTGCACGCGTCTGGCAGGCAGTAAGGCCGACAACTGGTTCCTGCGCCAGTCTCCGCAGGTGCTTGGACTCCGGTTCGTGGATCGGATCAAGCGCGCCGATCGGGATAATGCCATCGACCTGTATATTGGCGAGGACTTCATGGACGTTCTGGCGGAAGGCGAATGGCAGAAAATATTCAAAGTGAAGCCGGATGTTTTTTCGGCGGAAGAAAAGCGCGCCTGGCTGCAGAAAAATACGGATGTGGCGCTTGGTTCCGACGCTTTCTTTCCTTTTGGCGACAACATTGAACGGGCGCATAAAAGCGGCGTGAAATTTATCGCCGAACCGGGCGGTTCCATCCGTGATGACCATGTCATCGAAACCTGTAACAAATACGGCATGGTACTGTGCTTTACGGGCATCCGCCTGTTCCACCATTAATAAAACGAGGAATGCCGTAAATTATAACGGGAGCGCCTGTAATTTCAGGCGCTCCCGTTCGTTTCAGGATTTTTGATAAGAA
>CABQCN010000176.1 GCA_902462635.1 uncultured Oscillospiraceae bacterium | reverse complement strand
CGCGGCGAAGATATTTCCGCCGAATTATCCGGCAGAGAGCAGCAGAACAGCTGTCCCAATTGCGGCCGTCCTTACCGGGACGATACGCATATCTGCCCGCACTGTGTCAATAAAGCGCATGTATTCCGGCGGCTGCTTTCCTATGCGGGACGGTATAAAAAATATATTGCCTTTATTCTCACGTTTATCATTATTACGGCGGTATTCGAAGTACTCCTGCCGTATTTCCAGGGCGCCGTGCTTTTTGACGAAGTGCTGAACAAAGAAAGCCCGCGATACGGAAAAATATTTCTGCTGGTCGGCCTGCTGGCGCTGCTGCAGATTCTTTCTACCTGTTTTACGATTATATACGGCAGAAAAAATTCGCGCTTTGCCAATGAAGTCGTATACAATATGCGTACGGATGTGTTTTCCTCGATGCAGCGGCTGTCGATCAAGTATTTTACCGATAAAGAGACGGGGGCGCTGATGACGCGGGTAAATTCGGACGCCGAAGAGGTACAGTGGTTCATGCTCGATGGCATCCCGTTCCTCATCGTCAATTTTTTGAAACTCACGGGAGTCGCTGCGGTCATGATTGCGATGAAACCGGCGCTTTCCGTGCTGATCCTGATCCCCGTACCGTTCATCGTATTGTTTTTCCGCCATTATCTTCCGAAATTCGACCAGATGTACTCGAAAAGCTTCCGTTCAAAAAGTTCCATGACTTCCCGCATGAACGACTCGTTTACCGGCGTGCGCGTCGTCAAAGCGTTCGGCAAAGAAGAGACCGAGAACGCCTCCTTTGCGAAAACGAGCAGGGCCTTCGGCGATATCCAGGCGGACATCCATATCAAATCCGGTACGGTTTTTCCCATTGTCAGCCTGGTAATGTGGCTTGGATCCCTAATTATCTATGTAGTCGGCGGCAAGCTGATTATCGATGGAAAAATGGGCTTCGGGCAACTGACGTCTCTCGTGGGATATGTGGGCATGATTTACGGACCGCTGGAGTGGCTGACGAATACGGTACAGCAGTTTGCTTCGGCCATGAATTCCGCCAACCGGATTTTTGAAATTATCGACGCGCGCTCCGTAATCAAGGAAGCGGAACTTCCGAAAACGATCGAAGATTTTAAAGGGCGCGTTACGTTCGAAGCGGTAAATTTCAGTTATATTCCGAACCGTCCGGTATTGAAAAATATTTCTTTTGAGGCGGCTCCCGGAGAACATATCGGGATCGTAGGACCATCGGGGGCCGGTAAATCCACGCTGATCAACCTGATCGCGCGCCTGTACGATACGGAATCGGGAAGTATTTATTTCGATGGCGTAAACATCCGCGAGCTCTCCCTGGATTGGCTTCATGCGCAGGTTGGCACCGTGCTGCAGGATACGTATCTTTTCATGGGTACGGTCTTTGATAACATCGCGTACACAAAACCGGAGGCGTCGCGGGAAGAAGTAATCCGCGCTGCGAAAATGGCGGATGCCCATGATTTTATTATGAAAATGGAAGATGGTTACGACACTTGGATCGGCACGGGGGGAAAAGGACTTTCGGGCGGAGAACGCCAGCGCATTTCCCTTGCGCGCGCCATCCTGAAAAATCCGAAAATTCTGATTCTGGACGAAGCGACCTCCGCGGTCGATACGCAGACGGAACTCCACATTCAGAAGGCACTGGAAATGCTTTCCAAAGGAAGAACGACATTCAACATCGCCCACCGTCTTTCCACGCTTCGCAACGCCGACCGGCTGGTGGTAATCGAAAACGGAAATCTTGTGGAAATGGGGACGCACGCAGAAATCTACGCCTTGGAAGGCGTCTACTACAGGCTTTACCAGATCCAGAAAGACGCGCTGAAAATGAGAGGATTGGAAGAAGGTTGACATTATGGAAGAAATCGCGAAAATCAATTATCTGCAGGATGCGGATTTGCAATTTCAAAAGACGGAAGGAGGCTTCCTCTGCCTGACCATCGGTGAAAAAACATACGAGCGGGTGATGGTGCAGCGGGCGTTTCCGCTTTCGCAGCCTACAAAATATCTTTCGGTCCGCGTGGTAAAAGAAGACCGGGAACCCGGGGAAGAACTCGGCGTGGTCGAAGATCTTGCCGCGCTTTCGGAAGAAAAGCAAAAACTGATCTGCGAAGAACTGGCGATGCGGTATTTTACGCCGGATCTTCTGCGGATCCATAAATTGAAAGATGAACACGGCTTCGTATATATGGATGCCGATACGACGGCGGGCGCCCGTAAAATAACGGCGTATAACAATTCCGCAAGTTTCATCCGCCTTTCGAAAAAAAGGATGCTGATCGTCGACGTGGACGGAAACCGCTATCATATTCCGGATCTCTTTGCGCTCGACAAGAAAAGCATCCGGAATCTGGAGGTAATCGTGTAATGACTTTGTTTTTTCCATTGCCTCCCTGGGCGGCGGACGTTATGGCCGAACGGTATGCGGCGGAGCAGATGCTGTACGCCATACCGTGGGATCTAAACGATCACGATGAATTCATAGACGGGTATTGCGTCGTCACGGACCGGTATCTGCTGTTTCTGGAAGGCGGCGCAGTACGCAAGGAAATGCTTGCCGAAGCATTCCGGGACTTTAAAGTAAACGCCATGAGCGGCGCCGGAATCCTCGAAGCAAAAGCGAAGGAAACCGGCGAAGCTGTGTATCTGGCGCGTTTTTCAATGGAACACGCCGCCCGATACGCTACGGTCATGCAGAAAATCAATATGGCGCGTACGGGAAGAAACGCGCAGATCCGCGAAGAACCCGACAGAAAATGCCTGCAGTGCGGCAGACCGCTGCCGCAGGGCAGTTCGATCTGCCCGCGCTGCGTCAAAAAGTCCGCCGTACTGCTCCGCCTGTTCCGGCTTGCGTCGCATTATATTCCGTATCTGATTGCCGCTTCCGGAATGCTGCTTGTGATGACGGGGCTTAACATTCTAATGCCGAAAATATATGCGCTGCTCGTAAACGACGTTTATTTGCGCCCTGCGGAAGAGCGCGGAAGCATGCATGATTTTATGATGCTGTTTGCATTTGTCATTTTAGCGTATTTTACCTGCCGTATTCTGATTACGCTGATGTCCGTGCTGCGCGCCCGCCTGCTGGCAAGGCTCAGCAGCAATATGGTGCATGATCTGCGGACTTCCGTATTCGAACATATCCATGCCATGTCCGTGAGTTTTACCAACGACCATAAAGTCGGCGACCTCATCAGCCGTGTTTCCAACGATACGAACCGGGTAAAGAATTTTATTCAGGGAGAAGCTACGGAATGCGTCAATCAGTTCCTGACGCTGCTGGCCGTCGGCATCTATCTGTTTTTTATCAACTGGAAAATGGCGCTGATCGTCATTCTGCCGGCGCCGCTGATCGTACTTTTCATGCGCGCATTCCGCAGAAAAACGCATAAAATTTACAGACGTCTTTGGAGACTCTCCGGGAAATGCAGCGCGGTGCTGCAGGATATCCTCAGCGGGATCCGGGTGGTCAAAACATTCGGCACGGAAGATAAAGAAATCGACCGCTATAAGGCGGTATGCAATTCGTATAAAAATCTGTGCGTCAGCAACGAAGTATTCTGGAATACGATATCTCCGCTGATCCGGATTCTGACGACGCTCAGCCATCTTGCGCTCATGCTCGCGGGCGGCCTGTATATTTTACATAGTAAAATGGACGCGGGTACGCTCGTGCAATTTACGACGTATGCGACGATGATCTACGGGCCGATCAATTATATGATTTCGCTGCCGCGTTCGATTGCCGACGCGGTCGCTGCCGCCGCGCGCGTATTCGATATCCTGGATAACGAGCCGAACGTGCGCGATACGGACAAAGCCGTGGAACTCGACATCAAGGGCAACGTAGAATATCAGGACGTCTTTTTCGGCTACAAATCGTATCAGGCAGTGCTCGAAAACATCGATCTTTCCGTGAAGAGCGGAGAAATGATCGGCCTCGTCGGCCATTCCGGTTCCGGTAAAAGTACGGTGATCAATCTGCTGCTGCGCTTTTACGATCCCGATTCCGGGCGCATCCTCATAGATGGCGTGGATCTGCGCGATATTTCCCAGCGTCATATCCGCAGCCAGATCGGAGTCGTTTTGCAAGAGACGTTTTTGTTCAGCGGTTCGATTTTTGAGAATGTCGTCTATTCCAAGCCGGACGCGACGTATGAGGAAGTGATCCGGGCGTGTAAAATGGCAAATGCGCATGACTTCATCATGAAATTCCCCGACGGATACGATACGCGGATCGGGCAGAACGGACAGACGCTTTCCGGCGGAGAAAAGCAGCGGATCGCAATCGCCAGGGCGGTTATCCATGATCCTAAGATTCTGATTCTG
>CABQCN010000175.1 GCA_902462635.1 uncultured Oscillospiraceae bacterium | reverse complement strand
CTTCTGTTCCTGCGTGTTCAATATACACCGTATTACCGCCAAGTTCAAAAGTTGCATAATAAATCGCTGTTTTTACGCCTTGACTATTTGCCTTTGTAATAAAATAACCAGCCTTAACGAAGACGCCCTGTACTTCCGAGTCATACTTGTCGCCTTCAATTACGGTATCCACCAGTTTCCTATCGGTTGTGGAAATGATCAGTTTGATTCCATCGATTTTTCCCTCAAATCCCAGAAGATTCTGCTTCTCGGCATCGAAATAAGCAAATGCAGTAACTGGCAAATCTGCGAATACCGAATCGAGTTCTTCAGCGGTTAATTCTCTTGTGATCACATTCAGATCCATTGTGCTACCTGCAATCCCGTCGGATTTTGTAAATGTAATGGCATCTCCGTTATTCAGCGCAGCAATATCCTTACTTGAGCCAAACCAACCACCGTAGAAGATTCCGATACCAAGTACTACAACAAGCATAAAACAAGCAGCAATAGATGTCCGCATTCTCCAGCCTGTTTTCTTATTCGGCTTAATCCTAGGATCGGCCTCCTTGATATATTTTTCATTCACGTCTCCAAGAGCAGATAAGATTCTTTTTTCCGTCATATCAAAATACCTTCTTTCTCTAAAAAATGTCTTAGCGCGTTCCTTGAACGAAGCAAAGACATTTTTACTTTGCTTTCACTTATGCCGTAATCTTTGGCAATGTCCTTGACAGAACTAAAATACCAATAACGACGCATCAATATCTTTCTTTGCTCGATAGAAAGTTCAGACAAAAAACGGTTCAGCGTTTCTGTCAAAACAATATCGTCAACGACCTTTTCTGTATTATTTGCAGAGGGCAAGCAATCTCGAAGTTCATCAAGCGCTAACGGTACTTGCCCGCTATTTCTCTTTTCGGCGGTAAAATATTCGTATCTGTTTAACGCCAAGTTTCGAGTGATTTTACCGAGAAACGTTTTGAGGACGGAAGGACGGTGCGGCGGGATACTTTTCCAAGCATTCATATAGGTATCGTTGACACATTCTTCGCTGTCCTCTTCGCGATGCAGTATATTATAGGCAATATAGTGACAATATCTGCCGTACTTATTTGCCGTTTCAGATATAGCCGTTTCAGAGCGTTCCCAATATAAATCTATAATCTGCTTATCCTCCATGCCATCACCTCATTTCTTTGTATATTTGAAAGCCTTTCACTATAATACACAGGAAAGAGATGTGATTGGTCACCTTCAAAGTTACGGTTTTTGAATCGGTTCCCGTGTCAAAATCATAATCTTTTCACCCTTCGTGTCCGTCTTGCCGGAAAATCGAAACCCATGAGATTTGTAAAGTGAAATTGCAATCTGGTTTTCTTCATATACGCTTAAATAGATATCTTTATTGGGATATTGCTTCCGCATTTCTTTCAGAATGATTTCCAGCGCACGCTTTCCGTATCCCTGTCCTTGATATTTCTGATCGATAAGCAATCTGTCAAACCAGACGCCGGAATATTCTTCCTCGCAGAAATCCCCATACATCGCAAATCCCACGAGAATGCCCCTGTCTGAAATACATACCGGATTCCATTCTTTCAGGAGATCGGCTTCCTCTAAACATTCCTTGACAGATTCGATAAAGTTCTTTTGATTCGGGAAAACCTCAAGTGCTTCCACCATGCTTCTGTTTTCCTTTGTAACTGGGATGATATCAAGTTCCATATTATATCACGTCTTTCTTTTTGGTAGGGACACAGCGGAGCGCGTCACACCCCTATTTGGCGTAAAATACGAAAAGCCCCTGATTTACAGGGACTTTTCGCCGTTTGATTTCGGATCAAACATGTCGGTTCGTTATGGCTGCGGAACTAGGATTCGAACCCAGACAAAATGAGTCAGAGTCATTCGTGCTACCATTACACAATTCCGCAAAGAACAATTTTGTACGCGAAGCGGTACAACGGCAATTATTATAGCACGGAAAGAAACGGTTGGCAAGAGTAAATATAAAAAAAATATAAAATTTCTGATTGCGTTCACGGGTAAAATAGGGTATACTGAATTACAAGTTCGGCTTCCGAAGGTGCAGCCGGGACATACGCAACAGAAATTTGTGAACCCCGTCAGGTCCGGAAGGAAGCAGCGGTAAGCGAAGCCCTCTGTGTGCCGTATTCTTTCCGGAGGCACCTTCGGGAGCCGGAATTTTTATATCGGAAGGACAGTGGAAGCATGGCTTATATGGCGTTGTATCGGAAATGGCGGCCGATGACATTTGACGAGGTCGTCGAACAGGAAGCGGTGGTTACCGTACTTCGGAATGCCGTATTGACCGGCAGAATTGCGCACGCCTATTTATTTTGCGGCACGCGGGGTACGGGGAAAACCACAATGGCAAAAATTTTTGCCCGCGCGGTAAACTGTCTGAATCCGCAAAACGGAAATCCCTGCAACGAATGCGATGTCTGCCGGAATATTTTGACCCAGCAGATCCTGGATGTTTCGGAAATCGACGCGGCGTCCAACAACGGCGTCGATAATATCCGGTCTATTATAGAGGAAACGGCGTATGCCGCTTCCGTTGCAAAATATAAAGTATTTATTATCGATGAAGTGCACATGCTGTCTTCAGGCGCCTTCAACGCGTTGCTGAAAACGCTGGAGGAACCGCCGCAGGACGTGATCTTTATCCTGGCCACGACGGAGCCGAACAAGCTCCCCGTTACGATTCTTTCCCGCTGTCAGAGATATGATTTTAAAAGAATATCGCAAAACGGCATTCTCGGAAGGCTGGAGAAAATCTGCAAAGAACAGGCGTTGTCCTATGAACTTCCGGCACTCGCGTTTCTGGCGCAGAAATCGGACGGAGCGCTGCGCGACGCCATCAGCCTGCTGGATCAGACGCTTGCATCCTGCGGGGATCATCTGACGCTGGCGGCCGCAAGGGCGGCGACGGGTTCCATCGATAGGGAATTTGTGGAAAATTTTGCCTTCCACATCATAAAATCCGCGGGTGCTGAGATTCTGAAGCAGGTTGCGGTCCTTTTTTCGGAGGGGCGCGATCCGTCCGATTTTATCGGGGAGCTGATGCAGATCTATCGGAACGTATTGGTTCTCCTGACCGTGAAAGATCCGCGGGGCTTATTGTATGAGACGGAGGAAAGTATGCGGCTTCTGCAGGAAATTGCCGCGGCAACGGATCCCGTGGAATTGACCTTGATGATCAAAGAGTTGTCCAGGCTTGACAACAGCCTGAAATGGGCCGTGCAGCGGAAAATTTTGTTTGAGGCGGGGATGCTTTCCCTGTGCGACAGAAAATGGGACGCTTCGGAAGCGGCGCTTACCGAACGGATCGCGGTCCTGGAAAAGCGGCTTTCCGATCTTGCGCAGGCGCGCAGTGAAAACCGAAATTTGGCGGCTGCGCGGCCCGCGCGGGAACCGGAAGCTCCGCCGATTGCGGCTGCGCCCAAACCTGCGGATCAGGAGCGGCCCGCGGCAGAAGTACTTCCGGTGGAACGGCCGGAACCGGAACCGCCTGCGCTGCGGGAATCGGACGAACTGGACTGGAAAGAGTTTCTCTCGAATATTTCCGCGAAAGGACAGGCATCGTTATCTGCGCTCGTGAAATTAAACAGCAGGGGCGTATTGGACGGAAAAGGCAATTTGATTCTCCTGTTTGCCAGTCCGATCGTCAAGGACATGATCGTCAAAAAGGATGCGACCGAAATCCTGTCGGAAAGCGCGACGGCGGCATACGGAATGCCGCTGCGCGTTACGTACGCAACGAAAAACGACAGTCTCGACATTTTACCGCCTCCCGCGCCGGAGAAAAGCGATGCTTTTGACGACGCAGTGAATTTGCTGCGGGAAATCTCAAAACAGGAAGGGTTTCAGATAGAAGATAAATGAAAGAAGATTTACTGAAATATAAAAAACAGCTGATCCTCGGTCCTTTTTTCAAATTGCTTGAGGCGGTCTTCGAACTGCTGATTCCGACTCTTATGGTAAACGTCATCGATGTAGGCGTTGCGGATGGAAATAAAAAATATATCTTGGGAATGGGTTTTTTGATGCTGGGAATCGCGGCGCTTGGCTTCGGAAGCGCGCTGATTTGCCAATATTACGCTTCCGTTGCGTCGCAGGGATTCGGTACGGCGCTGCGGAATAAGCTGTTTCGAAAAATTCTTGGATTTTCCCATGCGGAAACGGATAAAATCGGGACATCTGCTTTGGTAAACAGAATCACAAACGATGTCAATGTGCTGCAGCAGGCGGTAGCGATGATGATCCGCCTGGTGATCCGGGCGCCGTTTATCTGTATCGGCAGTCTGGTGATGGCGATGTATCTGAATTTGAAGCTTTCTCTGATTATATTGGCCGCGCTGCCGCTTCTGACC
>CABQCN010000174.1 GCA_902462635.1 uncultured Oscillospiraceae bacterium | reverse complement strand
CTCGGCGCCGATGATCTTGCGCTTCTGCTCCGGATCGGCGACATCCGCAAGCTTTTCCAGGAAACGGTCCACAGCATCCACATACACCAGATTGGCATCCATTTGACCGCGGAACACCGCGACAACCTGTTCAGGCTCGCCTTTGCGGAGCAATCCGTGATTGACATGCACGCAGGTCAGCTGTTTGCCGACCGCTTTGATCAGCAGCGCGGCGACGACCGAAGAATCCACGCCGCCGGAAAGCGCAAGCAGGACCTTTTTATCTCCCACCTCCCGGCGGATCCGTTCTATCTGATCGTCGATGAAATTTTCCATATTCCAGTTTGCTTCCGCACCGCATCTGTCAAAAACGAAATGCGAAAGCTGCGCTTTGCGCGCGCCATCGTCTGCGGGCCATTCCGGCGCGCCCTTATGGTTCGCGCACAAGATCGGAATCCCGGAACGGTATACCGCCTCCGATGCATCGATCTCCGCGCCGTCTACCACCCGGTTCGGTCCGCCGTTCAAAATAATGCCTTTGACATTTGCCAAAGCCGCCAGCTCTCCGGCGGAAATATCATGCGCGTGGATTTCGGTGTATACTCCCAAAGCGCGGATTTCACGTGCGATCTGCGGATTCTCCTCACTCCCCAGATCAAGTATGAGAATCATATCCTGTTTCATCATAGACTCCTTTCGGTCAGCTCGTAAAATTATCGAAATATCCCTGTACCAGAACGATCGGCGTTCCCTTGTCGCCGGAACCGCTGGTCAGGTCGCATAGAGAGCCGATAAGGTCCGTCAGGCGCCGGGGCGTCGTCCCCTGGGAAGCCATGTCGCCCACCAGATTCTCTTTCTTCTCTTTAATACGTCCTTCGATCGCCTTTTGCAGCGCCGCGCCGGACAAATCGGCGAAATCGTTGTCCGCCAGATATTTTAATTTCACTTCATTGGGCGTGCCTTCCAGCCCGGATGTATGCGACACGGAAACGCACGGATCCGCCAGTTCCCAGATTTTCCCCACGGGATCCTTGAACGCGCCGTCGCCGTAAACCATAACTTCCACATGTTTTCCCGTTTTCTCCAAAATTTTCTGCTGCACCGCGAGCACCAGCCCGGAACAGTCCTGCGGGAAAAGTTTGATTTTATCTTCCGTAGATTTATTGGAACCCAGAAGCCCGAACCTGCTGTTATAGCCGCTTCCCTCCACAGGCGCGCTGAGAATATCGTCCAGTCCGCAGACCCGCCGCGCGCCGGCAGCGATTAGCAGCCGTTTCGTCCTGGCACGGGAATGGATGTCGCAGCACAATACGTCTTTGGTATATTCCAGCACCCGCCTTGCGTCGTTCGCAAACACAATTTCACACTCCGCGCCGGCTTCCCGGATCAGATCTCCGTAATACTGTACGTAATCCACACCGGTAAAAGGATGTTTCTTTTCTCCGAACAGCGCGCGGTATTGTTCCAGCGTCAGCAGATCCGTATACGGATTCACGCCGGCCTCGTCGATCTGATCAAGCGAAACCAGCTCGTTGCCTACTTCGTCGCTGGGATAACTGAGCATCAGCACGATTTTCCGCGCGCCGCGCGCGATGCCGCGCAGGCAGATGGCAAACCGGTTCCGCGATAAAATCGGAAAGATCACGCCGATCGTTCCGCCGCCCAGCTTTGCTTTCACATCCGATGCGATCGCAGAGACAGGGGCATAATTGCCTTGGGCTCTGGCCGCCACCGATTCCGTGATGCAAATGACGTCCCGGTCCCGCAGGGAAAAGCATTCCTGCGTCGCCGCTTCCAGTACGCTGTCGGCAGCGATCTGCGCCAGATCATCGCCTTCCCGAATAATGGGGCATCGGATTCCCCTAGCAATTGTGCCAACTCTTCGTTCCATAAAAAATCTCCTAACTATGAAAATCGGTAAATACAGGACTTGCCCGCCGGCTGATTATAATTTATTTCCAGGAATTTACAATCATCCCAACACGGAATTTTCATTTTATATGCATTTTTTAAAATTTCCGCAGTAGAATTTCAATTGCCTGGATTCCGCAGAAACCGCTTTCAATTTTACGGAATCTGCTATATAATAAACATCTGAAAAGCAGGAAAGGAGCGCGCCATGTCTGACGATAATCTGGCCAATTTATTAGATACGCTGACCGATACGAGCGTCTACGTCATTGAGGAAGAAACCCGCCGGCTGCTGTATTTTAACCGACGCTGCCGGGAAACCGGACGCGGCAAAGCGGCGCTCGGCGTAAAGTGCCATGAAGTCTGGCCCGAAGTGTGCGCCAATTGCCCGCTCGACGCCATGAATCACGAGTCGTCCAGCCATATCGTTTGTTACGACCCGCTGTCAAAAGAAACCATGGATGTCACCGCCGACCGGATTCTCTGGGACAAAACCATCCGCGCCGTGGTGGTGACCGCTACGCCGCACCGCCTGAATCTCAAAGAAAAACAATCTCTCCAAAAAATAGAGCAGCTGTATGCCCAAAGCCTCGTAACGGTTTTCGAGGAATGCATCATTGCCAATTTGACGGATAATTATTACGTCAACTGTCAGAAAGACGCGCTCTGGAGCGCGCTTCCCCAACAGGGGAATTTTGAAACGGAGAACAAAAACTACGTAGAAACGGCGCTGCATCCGGACGACCGCAAGCTTTTCAGCGATTTCTTTTCCCGCGCCGCTATGCTCCATCTGTTTGGCGAGGGCAGAAAACAGATCACAAAACGGCTGCGCCGCAAAACGGAAAACGGCGGTTATCACATGGCGGAATTTACCGCCGCAAAGATCGAATCGCCCGACAAAGACGAATGCTGGTGCGTTTTGGTATTCCGCGATATTCAGGAGCAATATTTGCTGGAACAGCGGCGCAGCGTGGAAGCCAGCCAGCTGGCGACCGCCGCGAAGATCGCGTATCAGATGTTAATCGCGGTAAATCTAACGCAAAATTCTTATCAGATGCTGGAATACGAGCGTTTTCCGGTCCCGCAGCCCGGAGATGCGGGACGTTTTGACGACCTCATTGAAGCGGAGCTTGCGACCGTCCATCCGGATTACCGGGATGCGTTTCTCCGCAAATTTTCCCGGCAGGCTTTAACGGACGTCTTTACCCGGGGCGGCCATATCGTCACGATGGAAGTGCCGCATCTCGGCGAGGACGGCATTTATCACTGGAATTTTACCCAGGTGGTAAGCGTCGAAAGTCCGCATACCGACGACCTGATCGAGATCACTCTTTCGCGGAATATCGACGAGGAACGAAAGCTGCAGGAAGATGCGCTCAACCTGGAACGCCAGGCAAAGCAGCTGCTTGAAGAAGCGCTGCAAAAAGCGGAGAAAGCAAATCAGGCAAAAAGCGAGTTTCTTTCGAAAATGAGCCATGATATCCGTACGCCGATGAATGCCATCGTCGGCATGACCGAGCTGGCGCAGCTGCACATCGGAGAAGAAGAAAAACTGAAAGATTATTTACGGAAAATCGAAAATTCCGGCAGGCATCTGCTCCGCCTGATCAACGAGGTTCTGGACGTCAGCAAAACCGAAAGCGGGGGCGCCGTCTTAGAAGAAGTAAAATTCGACTTGCGGGAGTTCATGCGGAATACGGCGGAACGCGTCCGGATCCCGGTAGAAAGCAAGAAACAGACGCTTACGGTCGAAATCGATCAGGAATTATATCCGCACGTATCCGGCGATGCCGGGAAGCTGGAACAAATCCTGGGAAATCTTCTCGACAACGCTTCGAAATATACGAACGAGGGCGGCGTTATTTCCTTCCGGCTGGCGGAAGAAAAAAAAGGAGAGCCGAAAGCCGGCACGTACCGTTTCACTGTCGAAGATAACGGCATCGGTATGAAGGCGAATTATCTGCAGCATATTTTCGAACCGTTCAGCCGCGCCGACGACAGCAGGATCAGCAGGCCCGCCGGCACGGGACTCGGCATGACGATCGTACGGAATCTGATTTTCCTGATGGGCGGCGATATTCAGGTTGAAAGCGAATACGGGAAAGGCTCCCGCTTTACGGTTACGCTTTGTCTCACGAAATGCGACGTTTCCGCAACCCAGACATCGGACGGAGCCGCCGGGAAAGAAGAACCGCTTCCGAAGCTGCGGGTTTTATTGGCGGAAGACAACGAACTCAACCGCCAGATCGCACTGGAGATGCTGGAACTGCTGGGCGCTTGCGTAGAAGTTGCGGAAGACGGCCAGCAGGCGGCGGATGCCGTTTGCTCTCATCCTCCGTTTTATTACGATATCGTTTTTATGGACATCCAGATGCCGGTTCTGAACGGATATGAAGCGACCCGGAAGATCCGCAGCTCCGGAATGGAAAAAATCGACGAGCTTCCCATCCTCGCGATGACGACGGACGTATTCGCAGAAGATGAGAAACAGGCGCGCCTTGCCG